>JBPYEZ010000057.1:0-4952 GCA_051984395.1 Acidimicrobiales bacterium
GGCTACGTCACCGTCGCGGCCCGCTCGGTCACGCTCACGGCGAAGGGGCGATCGCGAGCCGAGAGCGTCGTTCGCAAGCACCGTCTGGCCGAACGCCTCCTGACCGACGTCATCGGCTTGGAGTGGCACAAGGCCCATGACGAGGCGGGGCGGTGGGAGCACGTCATCTCCGACGACGTCGAGGCCCGTCTGATCGACCTGCTCGGCCACCCCCGGACCTGCCCTCACGGCAACCCGATCCCGGGCGCCAGCGGCGCGGTGCCGGCCCAGATGGCGCTCACGGACGCTCAGCCGGGCGCTCACATCCGCCTCGAGCGCGTCACCGAGCAGGTCGAGACCGACCTGGAGTCGCTGAGCTATCTGAGCAACCACGGCTTCGTGCCCGGGACCGACGCCCGGGTGAAGACGAAGGAGACGGACGGCCGTGTGACCCTGGTGCTCGACGACGTCGACACCGGTGGCACGATCGAGCTGGACCCGTCCATCGCCGCCCAGCTCTTCGTCGCCGAGACCTGAGCCCAGCCGAGATCCGGCCTTGTCGTCCTCAGGGCGTGAGGGTGCCCTCGATGACCTGCCGGGCGACCTCTTTCATGGTGAGGCGAAGGCGCATGGCCGTCCGCTGGATGAAGGAGAAGGCGTCCGCCTCCTTCATGCCGTGATCGTCCATGAGCAGACCCTTGGCCCGATCCACCAGCCGCTGGCGCTCGAGCAGATCCTCCAGGCTGCGGTTCTGCCCCTCGAGCCCTCGGTTCTCCGCTTCCAGGGCCTTGAGCTCGTTGAAGCGGCCCAGGGCGACCTCTATGGCGGGGATGAGCTCGGACTTCTGGAACGGCTTCACCAGGTAGGCGAGGGCGCCGGCGTCGCGGGCCTCCTCGATGAGGTTGCGCTGGCTGAACGCAGTGAGGATGAGGACCGCCGCCAGTCGCTCCCCTGAGATCTCACGCGCCGCGGCCAGACCGTCGAGACCGGGCATCTTGATGTCGAGGATCGCCAGCTCGGGGCGGTGCTGGCGGACCAGGGTGACGGCCTCGTCTCCCCGTCCGGTCTCGCCGACGACCTCGTAGCCCTCCTCCTCGAGGACCTCCTTCAGGTCGAGGCGGATGATCCCTTCGTCCTCGGCAATGACGACGCGCACGGTCAAGGGTCGCTCCTTCTCGGCCTGCTACCCCGGCTCGGTCACGAGCCGGTCGAGCAACTCGTCCTGGGCCCGCTCGAGCTCGGTGATCGAGTCCATCACTGAAGCTCGGCTGCGGGCCATGGCATCGGCGTGGCGACGCGCATCCCGAAGCTCGCGGTCGGCGAGCGGGGTCTCCGACACCAGGTATCGGATGCGTGCCTCGTCGGCCGCCTCGGCCAGCGCGGTCAGCTGCTCGTCGACCACGACCAGCTCTTCGCGGACGCGCTTGAGCCGGGAATTCACCTCGATGAGGCGCCGCTCGACAAGTGACCGGTGCATGCCCGGATAAGTGTAGAGGCCACGCCGCTGGGAGGACGCGGGGATTGGCGGTAGCTCGCCGTGGCCGCGCCCGACCGGAACGCTGCGTCAGACGATCACCATGGCCGCGCTGATCGCCGCCGCAAGGACGAGAACCAGCCCGTCCACCAGGCGCGGGCGGGGGCCGAGACGGCTGGCCGCGCGCAGGCCGCCTCTCGCCTCGATGGCGGCGCCCATCTCCTGGGCGCGCCGAGTGGCGGCCACGAGCGCGCTGACCAGCAGGTCGACGGCCTCGTTGAACAGGCTCCTGGTCCCCTGGGGGATCTCCGGCCGACGAACTCGGCGGGCGGCGTAGAGCACGCGCAGCTCGTCCACCAGCAGCGGAAGGCAGCGCACGCTCAACGCCACGCTGACCACGATCTCGTCGACGGGGACCCGGACGAGGCGCAGGGGCGAGAGCAGGCGGGCCAGGGCGGGCGCCAGCTCGGCCAGGGGCGTGGTCCACCCCACCAGCGCCCCCCCGGCCAGCAACAGCACGGTGAGCACGGTGAACCGGGCCCACTGATCGAGGGCGCCCAAGCCGATCGTCGCCTGGCCCACGTGGACCTCGGGGTGACCGCCAGCCAGGAAGGACAGGACGGCGCCGATGCCCAGTCCGATCCCGACCCATGGCGGCAGCCGAGGAGCGGCGCCGGGCGGGATGCGGGCGACGAGGATCGCCACCACGAGAGTCGCGGCGAGGATTCCCTCGGCGGTCCAGTTGGGCTTGAGCGACAGGGCGACTCCGAAGGCGAAGAGGGCGAGGAGCTTGGTGCCGGCCCACAGGCGGTGCACGGGGCTGTTGACGGGCACGTAGCGCAGCAGGTGCAGCTCACTCGACCGCCGGGCGCTGCTGGACCGCCGGGCGTTGGTGCTCATGCCGCTCCGCCCCCGCTCCCGGGATGCGACGCCAGCTGCAGATCCAGCACCGAGGCGTCGGTGACGAGGTGGCCGTGATCGATGACGACGAGACGCTCAGCAAGCCCCGGCGCAGCATCCAGGTCATGAGAGACGACGACGGTGGCGACCCCGTGGTGGTCGCGCAGCCGCGCCAGCACGGTGACGAGGGTGCTCCGGGTCTCGTCGTCCAGCCCGGCCAGAGGCTCGTCCAGCACCAGCAGGCGGGGCCGGCGCACGAGCAGCCCGGCGAGGGCCACCCGGCGCTGCTGACCGCCGCTCAGCTCGTCGATCCGGCGCTCGGACATCTCGACCGGGTCCAGGCCCACCTCCGTCAGGGCGCCGGCCACCATGTCCCGATCGAGGTCGGCGCCGAAGGCGACGTCGCCGTACACGGTCGGGCGAAACAGCTGGAGGCGCGCGTGCTGGAACGCCACGCCCACCTGTCCCACGCATTCGGGGAGGGGCTGGCCCTCCAGGGTCGCCTCCCCCTCCGTCGGGATCAGGAGCCCGGCCATGATCCAGGCCAACGTCGACTTGCCCGAGCCGTTGTGGCCGCACACGACGAGTCCCTCGCCGCGCTCCACGTCGAGGTCGAGCTCGCTTAGGGCCCGGTGGGCCCACGGCGAGCGCCTGGCGTACACGTAGCCCACGCCCCTCATGCGCACGAGCGGGGGCACGGGGCCGGACCGGACGACGTTCCTGATCGGGAGCGGGCGCCGGGCATCGCGCTCGCCGGCGGTGCCGCTGTCGCCTGGTTGTTCGGCCCCGACGCGAGTCAGCCGTCCCTCGCTCAGCTCCACCACCAGGTCCGCTCCCCGGACCTCCTCCTGGCGGTGGGTGACGTGGACCACGGTGACGCCCTGGCTGCGCGTCAGCTCGCGCAGCAGCTCGGTGAGGTCCACGCGGCCGGCGGTGTCCAGCATCGACGTGGCCTCGTCGGAGATCAGCAACGCCGGTCGCCGGGCCAGTGCCGCGGCGATGGCCAGACGCTGGAGCTGGCCGCCGGAGAGGGTCGACGTCTCACGGTCCTCCAAGCCGGACAGGCCGACGCAGGCGAGCAGCTCGGCCACGTCCACGTCCTCGCCCGGCGGCAGCCCCCACACGACGTCGTCGCGCACCCGGACGCCGAGGACCTGGCTCTCGGGACGCTGGAACACCATCGCCGTGCCCCCGCGACTGCCCAGGCCGGCATCCCCGGGCCTGGTGACCAGGCCTTCGGTCGGCGCCAGGCCGGCGAGAATGCGGGCGAGGGTGGACTTTCCCGAGCCGTTGGGACCCAGCACGGCCACGAAGGCGTCGGCGGGGATGGTGAGGCTCACGTCGGAGAGGGCAGGGGCCTCCGACCGGGGGTAGCGGTAGCCGACGCCGCGCAGCTCGACCGGAAGCGGGCCCACGGGCGCGTCGGGGGGCGGTGGCGGCAGGACGGGCGCCGGCCCCGTGGCCTGCGTGAGCCGCCTGAGGGCAGGAACGGCGAAGGCACGGGCGAACACGGCCGCACCGAGCACGCCGACCAGCTCCCCCGCTGGGATGGCGATCCACCAGTGGGCGATGACCCAGTCGACGGCGTGATTGCCCCAGCTGACGACCGAGTTGAGCCCGATGTGCTGGAGGATGCGGCTGGTGCCCCGCCACCCGATCCGGATCTGGGCCAGGGTGAGGTTGCGCAGCTGGCTGAAGGAGTACAGGACGAGCAGCGTGAAGCCGATCAGGGGCGCCCCGGTCGTGGCCACCGCCAGGGCGACGGTGCGGACCATGCCCCAGCCCCGGCGGAGAGCTGTGCCGACGGCGAGGCCGAGGGCGCCGGCGGTGCCGACGTGGATGGCGAGGCCCACGCCGCCGATCAGGAAGGCGATCGCCGCTCCGGCGAGGGTCGCCACGACCATGGCCCGCAGGCGGTGGCGCACCGCCAGCGCGGCCAGCGGCGTCACCGCTGCCGCGTGCAGGATCGCCCCGAGGGGCATGAGCCAGCCGACCAGGATGAGCCCGACGGCGACGTCGGCCAGGATCGCCGCCTCGGCGAGCTCACCGGGCCGAAGCCGACCCTTGATCCGGGTTCGGTGCTCGGGATCGCCGGGCGCGCCGTCCTCTTGCGTTGTCACCCCGCTGATCGCCGCGCTCCCCACCGTTCTAGCCTCTCAGGTCGGATCAAGGTCCGCCGGTCGGCGGCGGTAGGTGATGTGCTCGTAGAATGACCGCGCTGGATGGATGGTCGCTATCGTTTTCAGTGATATTGCCCGGATGGCGCAACGGTCGACGCGATGCTCTCAAAAGGCATTGTCCGAAAGGACGTGCGGGTTCGAATCCCGCTCCGGGCACTATTTGGGCTTGATCCCGTTTCAGGTCTTCGGGCCGATGAACTCGTCGAGTCGCGCCACTGACGCCCGTCGTGCCACCGAGAGCTCCCACCGGTTATTGGGGCGGCAGGCCACCCCTAGCCGTCGGCACGCTTTGGCAAAGATCTCGCGGATCTGGCCCGACCGATTGGAGAAGTGGTAGCGGGGGTATGCCGTCCCATTTACCCAATTGAGCACCCGGCAGCCGTCCGAATGGACGAGACCCCGCAGGAGCAGACCAGGAT
>JBPYEZ010000058.1:0-3786 GCA_051984395.1 Acidimicrobiales bacterium
GGATGCCGGGAGCGAGGCGACCCGTGCCGAAGCTCCAGCACAGGCTGTAGTCGCCCGCTTCACACGCCGGACAGTGGGGCTCGATCCCACGAGGAGCACACGACAGCCACGGGTTGAGCACCACTCGATCGCCCACCTCCAGGCCCCGGGCGTCGGGCCCGAGGGCAACGACGTCGGCGACGACCTCGTGCCCGAGCACCTGCGGCAGCGAGAAGAACCCCTTCATCGGGTTGTCCCCGACGATGTCGTCTCCCCAGTCCATGAAGACCTGCTTGGCGTCGGAGCCGCAGATGCCGGTCAACCGAGGCCTGGTGACGATCCAGTCCGGACCGAGGAACGCCGGGTCGCCCATATCGACCAGCCGCATCGGCGTGTTGGCCAGGCCACGGAGCAGGGCGCTGTCGTCCTCGGGCTGGGGCTGGGGCTCGGGACGGACGCCGTAGAGAAGAGCCCTCACCAGCCCGAGGATAGAACGACCCCGACCTGATGGAGCTCGCCTCCGTCCGATCCCGCCTCAGCCCTTGACCCCAAGTCCACTCGCGGTCTTACGCTTGGCGGTGATGACCCTCGAGGACACAGCATTCGTGGACACAGCACCCGAGGACGCAGCATGACCGAGGCATCGCCGGCATTGGACGAGGCCTTCGAGCGCATGGCCCGATCGGGCTTCGAGCTGCCGAACGGCTTCGTCAACCACGGACCGATGGCCTGCGAGGCCCTCGCCGCGCTCGACTGCGACCAGGAGATCGACAGCTGGGCTCGGCGTTTCGCTCGGGCGGCGGGGACGGCGGTCGAGGCGGAGGTACCCGCCGAGTTCGAGTGGCGCGAGGCGCTCGGTGACTACCGGCAGCTCCCCCAGTGGATCGGGCACTTCGAGCAGACGATCGCCGACGAGGGCTGGCCCACCGTGGTCGAGGTCTGGGTACCGAGGCTGATGCCCGCCCTAGCGGTCGCCCTCTTCCACGGCGCCATCAGGACGGCGCACGCCGTTCGCGCCATCGGCTCGGCCGATACCCCCGCCCGCCAGACCGAGCTGGCCCGGGCGCTCGCCTACTGGGCCGCCCGCTACCGCGTCGGACAGCAGGCGGGCGACCCCGACACCGTCGACGACCTCCGGCTGGCGCTGGTTGACGCCGCGGCCGGCGGCGCCCAGCACTACCTCGCAAGCCCCAACATCTTCAATCTCCACGGCGTCACCGGAGCCATGGCGGTCGACCTCATGGCCGACCACATCTCACCCGAGGCGGGCGCGGCAGGGCTGGCTCAGGTGCAGGCCGAGCACGCCTCGATGTACCGGGACGCCGCACGAGCGACAGCCGGGCCCGGAGGAGCGGCCGGCGAGCGGGAGAGCGTGCCCGACGATCAGCTCGCCCGGGTGGCGGCCGACAGCCGGGACCCGCACCAGGTCAAGCTGGTCGAGGCCTGCCGCCGCGGCTTCGCCGCGACCGGTGATCCCACCTTCGCGGCCGCGGCCGAGACGGTCACCGGCTTCGACCGCCGAACCGGCACCTTCGCCTGACCTCGCTGCTCGCGCCGGGAGAGACAGCCCCGGCCGGGGCCCGTCTCCTTGGCCGTCAGCGGCCGGGGTGCAGCGGGGTGAGCTGGATCGTCGCCGTGCGCCCGTAGACGGGGGCGGCATCTGCGCCTGCCTGTGCGTCGGTCGGCATGGCCGGGCCGAGGTCGGCGTGCACGACCCGGGATCCATCGCGTCCGGTCTGGCAGTCATCGGGAACCTGCAGCGTCACCTGGCCCGTGCCCCGAAGGGTGAGGCTGCGACACGAGACGTTCCGCAGCTCGAGGAACTCGTCGGTCGGCCGGTTGACGTCGAAGCGCCAGCCCCAGATCGAGAACGACCGCTGCCCACTCCGGTAGTCGAAGCGGTCTGGCGGTGGTGGGGGGCTGCCTCCGCCGTCGTCGTGGCGAAGCGACCCGTACTGGCTCTCGAGCTGGCCACGAAGCCACGGGTTCCAGTACGGATCGGAGTGGATGCCGGGATGCAGCTCGTAGTGGTCGGTGACGCCGACGTCGGCGACCGCCGCCTGGAAGTCGACGTTCATGTCGAGCACCAGTGCCTCGAAGGTCTGGGCGGTCAGGTAGTCCGACGGGCTGCTGAGATCCCCGCTGCGCCGCGGGACGGCGTCGTTGGAGAAGCCCTGCAACTGGGTGACCTGCCGGCCGGCGCGGAAGGCGCGGGCGTTCAGGACGAGGTCCCGGGGGTTCCTGTCCCGGTAGTAGGCCTGATCGGCGACGGGGTCGCCGAGCGCGAGAGTGACGGCGTCGACGTCTTCGGCCTCGAGCGGTGAGACCGACCCCGGGAGGACGCCGACGGCCCCTGGCAGCGGGTGGTACGGCACGGGACCCGGAGGCTGCGCACCGACGGGCGAGGACGCTCGGCTGGGATCGACGCCGGGGAGGAGCAGGATGTTGAGGGCCCCCGACACCGAGCCGAGCGACGACCAGAGATCCGGATGGGCGAGGCCGAGCTGGTAGGACCCGTAGCCCCCGAGCGAGGTGCCCGCCAGCGCTCTCCACTGGCGTCCGGGCCGGGTGGGCAGGTGGGCCTCGACATAGGGCAGGACCTCGTCGACGACATCGGTCGCGAAGGCCGGCGCCGGCGTGCGGTAGCGAGCCTCGTCTCCCCCGGCGGCGTACCGCGGGTTCCAGTCGACCCAGGATCCCTCGACGCCTGGGGCGGGGCCGTACCCTCCGGGCACGGTGCGGCCGTCCGGGGCGACCAGGATGAGATCCAGTGCCGGACGCGGCACCCAGCGGGCCGGATCCGAGTAGGTCCACGGATCGGCGACGCGGTGCGGGTCGACGGGCGGCCCGGAGTCCAGGCCGGCCACCCAGGCGCTGGGGTGCGCTCCTGTACCCAGCATCGACGTGTAGTCACCCCCGAAGCCGTGGAGCAGATAGAGGACCGGACAGCGCCGACCGCTCCCCGGTGCGCAGGCCGAGGGGACGTAGTACGAGAACGCCGTGGTGCCCCCCAGGGCGGGGCTCGCCAGCTCCTGGCAGCTCACCGTCCCCACCACCACCGTCGGCGCCTGTGTCGGCTGCGCGCATCCGGCGAAGGCGGATGGCGCCGGAGCGGCCGCCCCAGCGACGCCGCTCGGCAGGGCGACGACACCAGCGGCAACCGCAGCGGCAGCCAGCACGCGGGCGGGTCGGCGCACCTTCAGGGGTTCGGCGCCGCCCGGCCCGATCCCTGTGGTCAGCTGGAGCCGCGGGCCAACGTCAGTCGGTCACCGTCAGCTGCACGTTGAGCACTGCGCCGATGAGAACGACGTACGTGGCGAGGTAGGCGGCGATCATCGCCACCGCGACACCGGCCAGCGCTCCGTACACGGCGGTGTAGTGCGTGGAGTAGCCGACATAGACGCCGAACCCACCACTCACCAGCAGCAGGCCGACCGAGGAGAACACGGCTCCCGGCGCCAGGCTACGGACACCGACGGGCATGTCGACCGCGAAGCGGTAGGCCCCGCCCACGATCGCGGCGACGATCACCACGAGGAGAGGCACCCCGATGACGCCGACGACCACGGCAGGCACGCTCGCGAGCAGTGCGGACACACCTCCCGAGATCAGGGCGACGAGGCCCAGGGCGACGACGATGCCGAAGGCGCCGGCCAGGGCCCGAAGCCGAGCTCGCAGGTACTGATCAGGCCCGAGCCCGTAAGCCACCCGGATGGCTCGGGCCAGGTTGTACACGCCGGCCGACGCTGTCCAGACGGTGACGACGACCGACACCGCCAAGCCGACCGACAAACCCCCCCGGCCGGA
>JBPYEZ010000059.1:0-15809 GCA_051984395.1 Acidimicrobiales bacterium
GACACCTGCGGCCCTCCCCATGGATCCTGCGACCAGGGAGCAGCCGTGATCGCCGCTATGCCGTCCGCCACCCTCTTCGGCGTCGAGGGTCGGCCTGTCGCCGTCGAGGTGCACGTCTCCAACGGCCTGCCCGGGTTCACCGTCGTCGGCCTGCCCGACGCCGCCTGCAGGGAGTCGCGAGACCGGGTGCGGGCAGCGCTGCTCTCGAGCGGGCTGGCCTGGCCACTGCGACGGGTGACGGTCAACCTCGCCCCGTCCGGGGTCCGCAAGGGCGGCGCCGGACTGGACCTGCCGATCGCCATCGGCCTGCTCGTCGCCAACGGTCAGCTACCGGCCGAGGCGGTCGAGAGTTGCGGCTTCCTCGGCGAGCTGGGCCTCGACGGGTCGCTGCGGCGCATCCCTGGAGTCGTCGCCCTCGTGGACGCCATGTCCGTCGGCGCGGTCGTCGTGCCCGCCGCCTGCGCCGACGAGGCAGCACTCGTCGGGCGCCACGTCGTACGAGGCATCAGCTCGCTGTTGCAGCTCGTCGACGCCCTCAAGGGACTCGCCCCTTGGCCGAGCGCGTCCACCCCTGAGAAGGGCGGGGCGCCGGGGCCCGAGGAGCCGGACCTGCGCGACGTGCGGGGCCAGCGCCTCGGCCGACGGGCACTCGAGGTTGCCGCCGCGGGAGGGCATCACCTGCTGCTCATCGGCCCTCCGGGCTCCGGGAAGACGATGCTCGCCAGCCGGCTGGCACCGCTTCTTCCCCCGCTGGGCCCGGCCGAGGCTCTCGAGACGACGCGTGTGCACTCCAGCGCCGGGCTGGCGCTCTCGGGCGGCCTGGTGCGGCGTTCACCGTTCCGGGCACCGCACCACGGCGCCTCGGACGTGTCGGTCGTCGGTGGTGGCACGTCGTGGATGCGACCGGGGGAGATCAGCCTTGCCCACAACGGCGTCCTGTTCCTGGACGAGATGGGTGAGTTCGCGGCGACGGTTCTCGAGGCCCTGCGCCAACCCCTCGAGGAGGGCGTGGTCCGGGTCTGCCGTGCGCGAGCGAGCGTGACGTTCCCAGCCCGCTTCCTGCTCGTCGGAGCCATGAACCCTTGTCCGTGCGGCGAGGGCTCGATGCCCGGCGCCTGCCGGTGCACGGAGGCGGCGCGGGCCCGGTACGCGCGTCGGATCTCGGGACCGATCCTGGACCGCTTCGACCTGCGCGTCCCGTTGTCCCGTCCCGATGTCAGCGAGCTGCTGGGCGGCCCGCCCGGCGAGGACTCCGCCACCGTCGCCGCCCGGGTGGCCGAGGCCCGTGCCAGAGCGGTGTTCCGTGGGGTACGGGCGAACGCCGAGCTGCCGGCCCACCGGCTGGACGAGACGGCGCCGCTCAGCGCGGGTGCCGAGGCGCTGCTGGAGCGCCGTCTTCGCATGGGAGCCCTGAGCGCCCGCGGGCTGCATCGGGTGCGGAGGGTGGCTCGCACTCTCGCCGACCTGGATGGCGTTCCCGGCGCCCTCGGCTCGGGTCACGTTGCCGCGGCCCTCGAGCTGCGGGTTGCCTTCACCGCCCTGGCTCCATCGCTGGCGTCATGACCGCCGGCCGCGCCTCGCCCGACGCCGACACCGAGGTCCACCGCGCTGCGGGCGTGGCGGTGCACAGAGTCGGTGACGCGGGCTACCCGCCGGTGCTGGCCGCCGACCACCAGGCGCCGGCGGTGCTGTTCTCCCGCGGCGATCTCGAGGCGCTGACGCGGCCACTGGTCGCCGTGGTAGGGACACGGTCGGCGACCCACTACGGCGAGGAGGTCGCGTCCGAGCTTGGTCGCGAGCTCGCGCTGGCCGGCGTGGTGGTCGTCTCCGGGTTGGCGCTCGGGATCGACGGCGCCGCGCACCACGGCGCCCTGGCCGCTCGGTCTGCTCCCCCCGCGGGTGTGGTGGCCTCAGGTCTCGACGTCGTCTACCCGCGTCGCCACGCCTGGCTCTGGGACCAGGTGGCGACGAGAGGCGTCCTGGCGTCCGAGGCACCGCCGGGCACACCGGCAGCGCCGTGGCGGTTCCCACATCGCAACCGGATCATCGCCGCCCTGGCCCAGGTGGTCGTGGTCGTCGAGTGTCATCGTCATGGCGGAGCCCTGCACACGGTCGAGGCCGCCATCGAGCGGGGGACGCCGGTGATGGCCGTGCCCGGCTCGGTGCGCAGCCCGGCGTCGGTGGGGACCAACGCGCTGTTGTCCGAGGGGTGTCAACCGGTGCGCGACGTCGACGACGTGCTGACGGCACTGGATCTGGAGCGGACAGGGCGCGCCGCGCCGTCCCGGCCAAGGCGCTCCCGGTTGACTCGGGACGAGACGGCCACGCTTCGCGCCGTCGACTGGCAGCCCACGGCGACAGACGAGGTCCTGCGGCGGACCGGCATGCCCTTGGAGCAGGTCGCCATGGTGCTCGACCGGCTGGAGGAGGCCGGCTTGGCGCGAGGGGGAAACGGGTGGTGGGAGCGCACGGCCTGACCTCGACGAGGGGAGCCGCCGGCTTGCTCAGCCGCCGGCTCTCCTCCGAGAATGAGGAGCCGCGCCCGAGACCGAGTGGTGAGCAGGGGGCGAGAGGAGTCCAGAACTGCTGTGGATCGCAACGCCGGCCTCTACGAGACGATCCACCGGCGCCGGGATGTGCGGGGCCAGTTCACCGGTGCGCCGGTCCCCGGAGAGGTGCTCGACCGGGTGCTCACGGCAGCCCACGCCGCGCCGAGCGTCGGGCTCACCCAGCCATGGGACTTCGTCGTCGTCGAGTCGACCGACACCCGGACCGCCTTCTACGAGCACGTTCAGTCCGAACGGGCGGACTTCGCGGCCGGCCTCGGTCCCGCACAGGCGTCGTTGTTCACGGGCATCAAGATCGACGGGGTCCTGGAGTCGAGCCTCTCCATCGTCGTGACCTACGATCCCGAACGGGGCCAGCCGGGCGTGCTCGGAGGTCATGCCATCGAGCACGTCGGTCTGTATTCGACCTGCCTGGCCATCCAGAACCTGTGGCTGGCGGCAACGGCCGAGGGTCTGGGCGTCGGTTGGGTCTCGTTCTACCGCGAGCCCTTCGTCGCCGCGCTGCTCGGCATCCCGAGTCCCGTCCGGCCGGTCTCCTGGCTCTGCGTGGGACCGGTCACCCACTTCGAGCCCACGCCCGACCTCGAGCGTCACCAGTGGCGTCATCGGCGCGCCCTGACGGAGGCGGTCCATCGCGAGGCCTGGTGATGGGTCGAGCCGTGGCCGCGCCTCTGGGCTAGACCCAGTGGTCCCTGGCCCCCAGGGCTCGAGCCGTCTCCAGGAGGCGGTCGATCGCCGGAAGATCGCTGTCACGACGCCAGACGGCGCTGATGGCGAGGGTGGGCCGAGGCGACGACAGCTTGACGAGCCTGATGCCTCGGGGGAGCTGTTCGACGAGGGACGCGTTCACCAGGCCGACGCCCCGACCGCGCGCGATGTTGCCCCACACGGTGGATCCGGCGGCGTGCTCGTCCAGCCTGGGATCGAAGCCGGCCGACTTCGCCGCGCCCACCACGGTGTCGTAGTAACCCGGCGCCATCTCCCTGGGCCACAGCTCGAACAGCTCTTCAGCCACCGCCGAGAGCGGAAGGCTCGTACGACGAGCATGGGCGTGACGCTGCGACACGGCGACCGACATCGGCTCCCGCCGCAGCGTCACCTGCCTCAGGTCGCCGGAGTAGACGGTCTCCGGAGCGAGGCCCACGTCGAAGCGGTCCTGGGCGAGCTGTGAAGCCATATCGCCCGCGAACACCTCCCGCGTGTCCACCTTGAGGTCGGGATGGCGCTGGCCGAGCGCATCGAGGAGAAGCGGCACGAGCTCGTAGGACGTCGCCAGCGTGAACGCGATGCGAAGGCCACCGGCCTCTCCTCGAGCGGCCGACTGAGCGCGCCGGACGGCCCGGTCACCCGCCGAGAGCAACCGCCGGGAGTCCGCCAGGAACACCGATCCTGCCGGCGTCAGCTCGACTCGACGGGAGGTGCGGCGGAGCAGCCTGACGCCGAGCGCGCCCTCGAGTGACTTCACCTGTTGGCTGATGGCCTGCTGCGCCACGTGGACCTGCTCCGCGGCGCGCGTGAAGCTTCGACATTCCGCCACCGCCACGAAGTAGCGGACCTGTCGGAGGTCAGGCTCCACCGAGCAAACGGTACACCTCGCTCGTTCAACATCAACAAGGATTGCTTGTCAAATGACAAACAAGAACTGGTTGTTGATCGCGGACGCGGTGGATAGGGTCGGTCGTCCGGGAGGGCAGTTCCCGACTGGTGGATCCGCACTGGTGAATCCGAACATCGGGTCTGGTCGTAGTCACTTCTGGAGGCGGTCGCCTCCGTGGGGACGTACGGTCTGACACGTCGTCGCTGAACGCAGACCCAGCGAAGGAGGAACCCCCATGAGCGGTGCGCAAGAGGCGGTGACCGGCGCCACGACCACTGCGGGGCGGGGCAGGCTGGCGCAGCTGATCGCGGCGCGGGGAGGCAAGGCCGAGCCCGAGGCTCCCTTCGTGATCGAGCACCGGGAGGCGCTGATCTACATGCTGTGCGAGGCGGCGGAGCTCGAGCACGGCATCATGTGCCAGTACCTGTTCGCCGCCTTCTCCCTCAAGCAGAGCGCCGACGAGGGATTGAGCGAGGCGGAGGTCGAGGCCGTGCAGCGCTGGCGACGCGCCGTCTCCCACGTGGCCACCCAGGAGATGCTGCACCTGGCCATCGTCCACAACCTGTTGTCAGCCGTCGGCGCCGCGCCGCATCTGGCCCGGCCCAACCTGCCGCAGCCTGCCGACCACTATCCCGCCGGGGTGCAGCTGGCGTTGCTCCCCTTCGGGGAGGCGTCCCTCCGGCACTTCATGTTCCTCGAGCGCCCAGAGGGCATGGAGCTCGAGGATGCGGACGGCCTGGCGGCCATGGGCAGGGCGGAGCCGGTGCTCGAGGAGGGTGACATCGTCCCGAGGTTGCAGGACTTCGCCACCGTCGGTCACCTCTATCGGTCGATCGAGCAGGGTCTCGCCCACCTGACGGACAAGTACGGCGAGAAGTGGCTGTTCGTGGGGCCGCCGAAAGCCCAGGCCACCACGGCGAACTTCCGCTGGCCCGAGCTCGTCGCCGTGACCGACCTCGCATCGGCGCAGCAGGCCGTCGACACGATCCTCGACCAGGGCGAAGGCCCGAGAGGCGAATGGCGAACTGCTCACTTCGGGCAGTTCGTCGACATTCTCGACGAGTACGAGCAGATGACCCAGGCGAACCGCGATTTCGACCCAGTTCGCCCGGTGGTCGCCGCGTGCGTCCGCCAGCCGGAGCGCCACGTGCAGGTGCCACTCATCAGCGACGCCCTGACCGCCAGGTGCACCGACCTGTTCAACGTGGGCTACGAGATCCTGCTCCAGATCTTCGAGCGGTACTTCGCCCACACCGAAGAGACCGATCCGCAGCTGGCCACCTTGGCCGACGCCACGGTGGCGCTGATGTTCCAGGTCATCAAGCCCCTCGGCGATCTCATCACGACCCTGCCCGCCGGTCCGGATCATGACGGCAAGACGGCCGGTCCGAGCTTCGAGCTCTTCTACGAGAGCGACTACCTGATGCCGCATCGCGGGGCGGCGTGGGCGCTGCTCGCCGAGCGCCTGGACGAGGCGGCGGCGCTGGCGGGAGAGATCGGCTCGGACAGCGGTGGCCGGGTCGCGGACAGCCTGGCCCCGGTGGGTTCGGCGTTGTCCGACATCGCTCAATCGCTGAAGAACCACTTCTCCGACTGGGGTGCCCGACCGCGACCGATCCAGGACGGGGGCCCTGCGGACGAGGGCGAGACGCAGGAGCTGGCGTCGCTGCGCGGCCGCGCCGACCAGTTGTCGCGAGCGGTTGGCGATGCCACCGTCGCAGAGGACCGGCACGAGCTGGCGTCGTTGTTCGACCGTGCCTATCGGCTGACCAGGACGGTGCTCGACGGCGCCGACGGTCTCGAGCCCGGCCGGACGACCACGGCAGGAGCCCGACTGGTCGACAGCGTCCTGCGTCCGCTCGCCAGCGCGCTCGCACCGACGCCCGAGGAGGGGGCGGGGGTCGCCGACGACCGCCCCGTCGCGCCGGAGGGAAGCACGAACGACGTGGTGTGGCTCCTGGCCAAGGAGGCGACCCGGTTGTGCACCCGCGTCGGTACGGCCTCGCCGGCGAGGGCGGCCCTGCTCGAGGCTACGGCGGCGCTGCAGGACCTCGCCTGCCAGCTCGACCCGGACGAAGCCGACGCGCGGACCGAGGAGCTGCGGAGCCTGCAGGCCAGCCTGGCACCCGCTATCGAGCCGGCGCCGGACGGTCCCTACCTCGTCACCAACGCCGAGAACCTCCGCAGCTGGCTGGGGGAGGCCCTCCCTTCCCGGCCGACCATGGCGTTGTGCCGGTGTGGCGTGTCATCCATGAAGCCCTTCTGCGACGGCACGCACGCCACGATCGGCTTCACTACGGCCAAGGACCCGAAGCGGGTCCCGGACCGGCGCGACACCTACGTGGGCCAGCAGGTGGCGATCCTCGACAACCGGGGGACCTGCCAGCACTCCGGCCTGTGCAGCGACCGCCTGTCGACGGTGTTCCGGGCCGACCAGGAGCCGTTCGTGGCGCCGAGCGGAGGCCGGATGGACGAGATCATCCGCGCCGTTCGAGACTGTCCTTCCGGCGCGCTCAGCTATGCCGTCGACGGCGAGGAGGTTCGCGACCAGGTCGACTGGGACAACCGCCGCGAGCCGGCGATCGAGGTGTCCAAGGACGGCCCGTACCGTGTCACCGGCGGCGTTCCCCTTGCCAGCGCCGAGGGGGGCGACGTGGCCCGCAATGCGGGTGCGTCGTACGAGCACTACGCCCTGTGTCGCTGCGGGCATTCGCAGAACAAGCCCTTCTGCAGCGGCATGCACTGGTATGTCGACTTTCACGACCCGGTGGTCGATCCCGATCGCGGGCCGACCATGTTCGAATGGTGCGGCGGTCTTCCCGCGCTGACCAGGATGACCCGACTCTTCTACGAGCGCCATGTCCCCGAGGACCCGCTGTTGGCCCCCCTGTTCGCCAACATGTCCGCCGACCACCCCCAACGGGTGGCCAAGTGGCTGGGCGAGGTCTTCGGCGGACCGTCCTCGTACAGCGACGAGCTCGGGGGCTACTCGCAGATGATGCACCAGCACATCGGCAAGGAGCTGACCGAGGAGCGGCGAGCCCGATGGGTCGCGCTCATCCTCCGCTCCGCGGACGAGGCGGGACTACCCGGCGATCCCGAGTTTCGTTCCGCCTTCACCGCCTACATCGAGTGGGGGTCGCGCATCGCCCTGGAGAACTCCCAGGCCGGTGCCCAACCGCCCGAGCACATGCCCATGCCCCATTGGGACTGGGGCACCGCCGGCCCTCCGGGCGCCAGGGTCTCGGCCGTCGCGACCCCTGATGACGAAGACCAGCGGCAGGTACCGCTCCCCGCCGCCGACGAGACGGTCAGCTTCGCCAAGCACGTGAAGCCGCTGTTTCGCCAGCGCGACCGCCAGTCGATGAAGTTCGCCTTCGATCTGTGGTCCCTCGACGACGTCGCGCCGCGGGCTGACGACATCCTCGAGCGTCTGCGCAACGGCTCGATGCCGTGCGACGGACCGTGGCCGGAGGAGAAGGTTCAGGTCTTCCAGCGCTGGATCGAGTCGGGCAAGACGGGGTAGCCCGCAGCCGGCCGCCGCCGGCGACCGGCGGAATGATCGCGGCTCAGCGAGTTGTCTCGTCGATGGTCGGGCGGTCCGTGCGGGCACCGAGCAGGGTGGTGCCGAAGTTGGTGCCGGCGTGGTCGTACGCCCCCTCGGGATCGGCCCGCACTCGTTCGTCCTGAGCCCTGGCGTCGTCGCCGACGAGGATCCGCCAGCGTCCGGCCCTGACTCCATCCAGGATGATCGTGGCCGCCTCGGCGCCCGTGAGCGGCGCGCTGTCGCGGAAGCCCTCGACCATCATCTTGACGATCTGGCGGAGCTGGTCCGCCGAGACGTCGTCCGCCGGCAGACCTCGCATGGCGAACTGCGCTCGCATCTGCTCGAGCTCGTCGTCGGGGATGTCGTCGACCTCGGGGCTGCCGAGGATGCGGCGGGAGTTGACCACGATGCCCGTCCCGATGTGGCCCGGCATGACGACCGCCACCTTGACGTGGGGCGCGTGGATCCTGAGATCCTCGATCAGCGCCTCGGAGAAGCCCTTCACCGCGAACTTCGCCGTGCTGTACGCGGTGTGAGGGACGCCGGGACCGAGCGAGGCCCAGAAACCGTTCACGCTGCTGGTGTTGACGAGGTAGCCGTCGTCGCTCGCCATCAGCATGGGCAGGAAAGCCCGGGTGCAGTGGTAGACACCCCACCAGTCGATGGCGAAGGTCCGCTCCCAAGCCGCCCGGTCGTCGGCGATGAAGCTGCCTCCTCCTCCGATGCCGGCGTTGTTGAACACCAGGTTCACGTGGTCGGTCGCGTGCTGGCTCTTGACCTCGTCGCGAAAGCGCAGGACGTCGTTCTCGTCCGACACGTCGCACACGTGAGTCGTTATCCGGCTCCCGGCCGGGGCTCGCTCGGCCGTCTCGCTCACGCCGGCGGCGTCGATGTCGCAGGTGGCGACCGAGCTCCCCTCCGCCGCCAGCTGGAGGACCAGCTCGCGACCCATGCCGGAGGCGCCTCCGGTGACCACGGCCAACTTCCCGGCAAACGAGTCCACGCTCTGGCTCCGCTCTCTTCTGCAAGGGCCGCCACGGCCGGCCCGTCCTGGTCGCGCCACCGTAGGCGGACTCGGCCCGCGCCGGCCACCCTCGACGCCACGGCCGCTGGAGGCTCGAGCGGCGCGGCGGCCAGACGCGAACGATGATCGCCGGCTCGTGCGCGGAACGGGTGCGACCTGGGCGATCAGCGCCAGAGGTCGGCGCGGAGAAGGGCGGTTCCTTCGGCTAGTGGCAGAGGTCGCAGGGCGCGGCGAGCGACGCCGCCGGGGCCAGGGGCAGCTCGATGAAGGAGGCCGCTCCCGCGTTGCGCTGGACCTGGTACCGGCCCCCGACCAGGTTCGCCAGCTGCGCGGGCGTGGGTCCGAGGTGCGGGGTGTCCGACGTCGTGATGGTCAGGCGGAGGCGGTGCCCGGGGGCGAGCATCGCGACGGTCGGGAAGACCTCGACGTCGAAGCGGGTCACCGAGCCGGTCGTCACCGGCTTGACCGAGGCCTGAGTGTACGGATGGTACGGAAGGAGCGGCTGGCCACTGGGGCCGTACCAGCTCCTGGCCGAGTCCACGGCTCGGAACGAGCCGAGCAGTGCCCCCGCCGTGAGTGGCGTGGAGGCGCCGCCCGGCGCCACGTCCTCCACCGTCGCCACCCACTCGGCGTCCTTCGTCGTCGAGGCGGCGTAGATGCTGGCGTCGATGGGCCCGGCGAGCACCGTCGGGCTGGCAAGCGGAGCCGTCGTGTAGGTGAGCGCGTTCGGACCCGCCTGCAGGGCTCGGTCGTCGGTGGTGCAAGGGTCGCTCGGCAGCCCCGCCGAGCTGGTGGCGAGCGACAGCGCGCCCATGCTCCACTGCTCGGACTGGCGGTCGCAGGGGTTCGTGGCACCGGTGAAGACCACCGGGTCGGCTCCGCCGCCCGAGGTCGGGCGGTCCGTCCGAAGGGTGCCGTCGTTGGTCGAGGGCGCCGACGACCCCGAGGGCCCGCCGGAGAGGAAGTAGGTCGTGGGCTGGGCCTGGGGCAGGGGCCAGGTGGCGGCGTCGGTCCAGCGTCGGGATCCGAGCTGGTAGAGGTGGAGCGGCGTCCTGGTCTGTCCCATGCCGGTGGGCTCGCCCCGCAGCCAGCTGTCGAACCACTCGAGCTGGATGCGATGGAGGTCGACGCCCTGTCCCGCGGTCAGGTGGTACCAGGGCCCCATCATGAGCTGATAGCGACCCGTGACGGGCTGGTCGGCTCGCATGGGCGCACCGACGGGGCGGTGGGCCCATGCGTTCTGGAGACCCGCGTAGTTGAGCGGCTCGCCCCGCTGGAACAGGTCGTACCAGCCGCCCACCAGGAAGGCGGGGATGCCGTCGGACACGATCTTGGACAGGACGTCGACCGGGTTGCGGGCTGCCCAGTAGGTGCCGTCGTAGTCCTGGTCGCCGCCACTCTCGGTGTTGGCCAGGCTGGCGGCGTGATAGGTGGCCAGGCCCTGGGCGTGCTGGGCCTCGACGGTAGGCATGCTTCCGCCACTGCCGCTGGTCGGCGCAGCGGCGGTCTCGAGCGGCGGGTTGATCATGTTGAGCGCCCCGGTCAGGCCCAGGTACAGGCCGCCGAACTCGGCGTCGGGGATGCCGCCCTGGAATGCGGTGTCCCGGTAGATGTCGTCGGCGGAGATGACGGGGAAGAGGGCCTTGACCGGCGAGCCCGGCCCGAGACGGGCGGCGGTGAGGAATTGGTTGATGCCCATGTAGGACTCGCCGAACAGCCCCACGGCACCGGTGGAGTGGGGCAGCCGCGCCACCCAGCGGACGAGAGCGGCACCGTCGCTGGCCTGGGCCGGGTCGAACAGGCCCCAGCTGCCGCCAGAGTCGCCCGTGCCCCGCACGTCGGCCACCACCTCCAGGTAGCCCCGCTGGACGAAGTACGGGTCGGCGAGGGACTCCTTGCCGTACGGCGTCTGGGTGAGGAGCACCGGGAATTGCGCGGTCACGGCCTTCCCCGTTGACCGATCGGTCGGGTAGTAGACGTCGGCCCGCAGCACGGTCCCATCGGCCATGGTGACGCCGACGTTGGTGGTGCTTCCGACACCGTACGTGGGCTGCTCCGGTTGCCAGGCAGGGGGAGCGGCACCGCCAGCAGCGGACGCCGCGCCCGGTACGGCGGCGGCGCCGGCAACAGCCACAGCGGCGCCGACGGCGAGGGCCCGCCACCGCCGAACCTCGATCCCCACCACCACAGGATTCGATCCGCGGGCCCGATATCCTGTCGTTCGTGAGGTTCCCGGTCGAGTAGCCGAAGAGTCGAACTGCTGCCGACGCCCGGTGGCGAGGTGTCGGCGGCGCCCGTCCGTACCTGATCGTCCGAGGAGCCCTCCCATGCTCACTGCCACCGACCTGCGGCTGCGCGTGGGGCCGCGCCTGCTCATGGAGCCGGCGTCGTTCCATGTCGCCGCCGGCGATCGGATCGGGCTGGTCGGGCGCAACGGCTCCGGCAAGACGACTCTGGCGCGAGCGCTGGCCGGCGAAGGCGTGCCGGCGTCGGGCGACGTGATCCGCCCGGCGACGATCGGCTACCTGCCGCAGGATTCCCGGACCGGTGACCTGGACGTCCCTGCCCGCCAGCGCATCCTCTCGGGACGGGGGCTCGACCGCGTCACCCGGGAGATGGAGTCGGCCCGCGCCGCCATGGGCGGGCCGGACCCGGCCGAGGTGGAGCGGGTCCTGCGTCGCTACGGCGCCCTCGAGGATCGGTTCCAGGTCCTCGGGGGGTACGGCGCCGAGTCCGAGGCCAGCTCGATCGCCGCCAGCCTGGCGCTCGGCGAGCGGGCGCTCGACCAGCCCCTGCGGACGCTGTCCGGGGGCCAGCGCCGCCGGGTCGAGCTGGCCCGGGTCCTGTTCAGTGGCGCCGACCTGCTGCTGCTGGACGAGCCCACCAACCATCTCGACGCCGACTCGATCGCCTGGCTGCGGGACTTCCTCCGCACCCATGCCGGGGGACTCGTGGTCATCAGCCACGACGGCGACCTGCTCGGGTCCACGGTCAACCGGGTCTTCCACCTCGACGCCAATCGGGCCACCCTCGAGGTGTACAACCTCGGCTGGCGGGCCTATCTCGACCAGCGCGAGGTCGACGAGCGTCGCCGACGGCGGGAGCGGGCCAACGCCGAGAAGCGGGCCGCGGCCCTGCGGGACCAGGCGGCGCGCATGCGGGCCAAGGCGACCAAGGCCAGGGCCGCCAAGGGCATGGACCGACGCGCCGACCAGCTGATGGCGAGCGTCGGCGAGGTCCGGAGAGCCGAACGCGTGGCCCGGCTGCGCTTCCCGAGCCCGGCGCCGTGCGGGCGCACGCCCCTCGCTGCCACCGGGCTCTCGAAGTCCTTCGGATCACTCGAGGTCTTCTGCGACGTCGACCTCGCCGTCGACCGGGGCTCGCGGGTCGTGGTGCTGGGCCTGAACGGCGCCGGCAAGACCACGCTGCTGCGCGTCCTGGTGGGGCTGGAGCAGCCGGACACGGGGACGGTGACGTCCGGGCACGGGCTCCGTCTCGGCTACTACGCCCAGGAGCACGAGCGGCTCGACGGAGACGCCAGTGTGCTCGAGAACCTTCGCTCGGCCGCCGCTGGTCTCGAGGTGGCCGAGGCTCGCAGCGTCCTGGGGTCGTTCCTGTTCTCGGGTGACGCCGCCGACCAGCGCGTCGGCACGCTCTCCGGGGGAGAGAAGACGAGGCTGGCGCTCGCCACCCTGGTGGTCTCGGGGGCGAACGTGCTGCTGCTCGACGAGCCCACCAACAACCTCGATCCCGCCAGCCGGGCCGAGGTGCTCCGCGCCCTGGCCCGCTACGAAGGCGCCGTCGTGCTCGTCACCCACGACGAAGAGGCGGTCGAGTCGCTGCGACCCGACCGGGTCCTGCTGCTGCCTGACGGCGTCGAGGACGCCTGGCGCAGCGAGCTGGCCGACCTGGTGGCCCTGTCGTAGGGCTGCCCACCGAAACCGTCCTCCCACGGCCGGCACTGGGCGCCAGCGCCCTGAGCTGTCTCGAAGCCGGTCTCCAGGGCCCGCTCAGGCGGGGAGCGGCTGATCGACCGGGCGCACGTCTCCCGACGAGAAGACGGCGGGCAGCACGCACCCGTCCGAGAGACGCTCGACGCGGTACCCGCTCTCGAGCACCTCGGCGACGACGAAACCCCGGCTCCACGAGGCGGTGAAGCGGTTCACCACCTCGACCCTGGTGCCGGCGGTGACGTCGTCCACACCCACTAGCACAGCACCCAGACCTGAACGGGCGGCCAACTTCGGCTGACGGGGCTGCGAATCTCCGCCGAATGGAGGGCGCCTTCGGCCCGCTGGCCTGCGGCCCGCCTTCGAGCGCCGTGCCGGGCAGCAGCTAGCGTGTCGCCTTCGTGACCATCGAGCCCATGGAAGCGGGCGCGCTGCCCGCCCGAGAGGTGTCAATTTCGCCCGGTGTCGCGGCACGCTCCGCTCGTTCCGTGCTGTCGGCGGCCGGCGTCGCCCTGCTGGACGAGAAGCGTCTGCTCGACGACGGCGAGCTCCGCGCCCTGGCCCAGGTCCCCGACGAGGCCATCCCGTCCCTCGCCGCTCTGGCCCACGAGGTGCGACTGGCCTGGCGGGGGCCGACGGTCGAGGTGGAGGGGATCCTCTCGACCAAGACCGGCGGATGCCCGGAGGACTGCGCCTTTTGCAGCCAGTCGTCCCGGTTCGACTCGCCCGTGAAGGCCACGCCCTTCCTCGACACCGGCGAGGTGCTGGCCGCCGCCGAGGAGACGGCCCGCCTGGGAGCGTCGGAGTTCTGCATCGTGCTGGCCGTGCGCGGTCCCGACGAGCGCACGTTGCAGCGGATCATCGACCTGGTGCCGCTGGTCGGGGAGCGCACCGGGCTCAACGTGGCCGTGAGCGCAGGGATCCTCTCGCCTGAGCAGGCCCGGCGGCTGGCCGGCGCCGGCGTGCACCGCTACAACCACAACATCGAGACGGCGCGGTCGTTCTTCGGCCGGATCGTGACGACGCACACCTGGGAGGAGCGGGCCGAGACGTGCCGGTTGGTGCGCCAGCACGGCATGGAGCTCTGTTGCGGTGTGCTGCTGGGCATGGGCGAGAGCGACGAGCAACGTCTCGAGCTCCTGGGTCAGCTCCGGGAGCTGGACCCGGCCGAGGTTCCCGTGAACTTCCTCAATCCCCGTCCCGGCACGCCGCTGTCCGAGCGGCCCGTCGTGGGGGCCATGGACGCCGTGCGATGGATCGCGCTCTTCCGTCTGGCTCTGCCGGCGGTGATACTCCGCTACGCGGGCGGCAGGGAGGTGACCCTGGGTCAGCTCCAGGCCATGGGCATGACGGCGGGGATCAACGCCCTGATCGTCGGCAACTACCTCACGACCCTGGGTCGCTCCCCAGAGGAGGACCTCCGGATGCTGGCCGATCTGCGGATGCCCATTGGCGCGTTGGGCCCCGTCATCTGAGCCGTGCGTTCGCACTGCACCGGCTGCGGCCAGCCGGTCGAGCGCTGTGCGGGCTGTCGGCGATCCCTGGACCCGCCCCGCTTCTGTGGCTCCTGCGGGCGTCGGCTGACCGTCCTCGTGACTCCGGCCCGTTCCGTGGGGCGCTGCCCCAAGCACGGCGAGATCGGCTAGAGGGCGCCAGCGCGGCTCCCGGTGCGACGCCAGTCGACCGTGGGGGGGATGGCCTCGGGGATGATGCGTGCCGTGTGTCGTCCGGCGACCGTCAGCAGGGAGCGGATGACGCCCTCCGAGAGGAGATGGGGTACGAGCCCGAGGTCGAGGAGCTTGGTGTGCGCAGCCCGGTAGTAGTGGTCCTCGGCCTCGACGCGGGGATCGGCGACCGCCTCGATCCGGGCCCGGCCGCCTGTGGCCCCGACGACCATCCTCGCCAGGTCCATGACCGACCATGACTCGGTGAACTGGTTGAACACGCGGAACTCGCCGGCGGCGGCCGGGCTCGACAGGGCCAGCTCGACGCAGGCGAGCGTGTCCCTGATGTCGAGCATCCCTCTCGTCTGGCCACCCTTGCCGTAGACCGTGAGGGGATAGCCGGCGCTGGCCTGCACCACGAAGCGGTTGAGCACGGTGCCGAACACGGCGTCGTAGTCGAAACGGGTGGCCAGGTCGGGGTGCAGCGTGGTCTCCGGCGTCTCCTGGCCGTAGACGATCCCCTGGTTCAGGTCAGTGGCCCGCAGGCCCCAGGTCCGGGTGGCGAAGGCGATGTTGTGGGAGTCGTGGACCTTGGAGAGGTGGTAGAAGGAGCCGGGCTGCTTCGGGAAGGGCAGCACGTCGGTGCGGCCCCGGTGGGTGATCTCGATGAAGCCTTCCTCGATGTCGATGTTCGGCGTCCCGTACTCGCCCATGGTGCCCAGCTTGACCAGGTGGATGTCGGGATCGATCTCGGCGATGGCGTAGAGGAGGTTCAGGGTGCCCACGACGTTGTTCACCTGGGTGTAGACCGCATGAGCCCGGTCGATCATCGAGTACGGGGCGCTGCGCTGCTCGGCGAAGTGCACCACCGCCTCGGGGCGGAAGTCGGCCAGCGTCGTCTCCACGAACTCGGGGTCCGTCATGTCCCCGATGTAGGGCGTGACCGCGAGCCCGGTGACCTCGGTCCAGGCACGAACCCGCCGCTCCAGGCTGGCGATCGGCACCAGGCTGTCGACCCCCATCTCGTCGTCGTACTGCCGACGACAGAGATTGTCGACCACCCCGACCTGGTGGCCGCGGCGGGAGAGGTGCAGCGCCGTCGGCCATCCGAGGTAGCCGTCGCCGCCCAGGACCAGCACCCTCGAGCCACGCTCGGCTGCGGTCGTCGTGCTCGGCCCGATCGGTGTGGTCAAGGTGGACATGCGGAGATACTTACCGCTCAAGCTCCTCCGGACCTGGGAGAAACCTTAGAGTTCTCTGAGATTCACAGCGTTGCGGTCGAGCGCACCGTCAGCTGAGGACGTCCTTGCGGAGGAAGTTCCACCAGGCCAGACCCAGGAACACGGCCACGTAGGGCAGCTCCAGGAGCACGCCGTGCACCATGTCGCCCGTCCGGGCGGGTTGGACGAACAAGCCGTGCCAGGCATCGACGTAGTGCGTGGGGAAGACGAAGCTCATGA
>JBPYEZ010000060.1:0-7092 GCA_051984395.1 Acidimicrobiales bacterium
TGGTCGACGGCGACGACATCGAGATCATGAGCCTCGACACCTCGCCGCGGCGGCGCCCGGACCTCGACCCCACCCGGACCTCGACCCCACAGGGACCTCGACCCCACAGGGACTACCAGCCTCACCCTTGACCGGGGAGTCGTCCGGTCTACGATGTCTCGCGACATCGGTCTCCGATGTCTCGACACATCACAACGGTGCCCCCGGCAGGATTCGAACCTGCGCACCCGGCTCCGGAGGCCGGCGCTCTATCCCCTGAGCTACGAGGGCGCTGACCCGGAACATTACCGGGTTGGTCGTCGGCCCTGGCTGGGCCCCTAGTATGCCCCTGATGCCTGAAACCACGGTACTCGTGGTCGACGATGACCCCGTGATCCAGACGCTGCTCCAGGTCAACTTCGAGATGGAGGGCTACACCGTCGTCGGGGCGGTCGACGGGGCAGAGGGGCTGGAGCGGGCCCGGGCGGACCTGCCCGACGTCGTGGTCTTGGACATCATGATGCCGAAGATGAACGGGCTCGAGGTCGCCTCCGCCCTCAAGACCGATCCGGCCACGGCTGACATCCCCGTCATCCTCCTGTCGGCCAAGGCTCAGGAGTCCGATATCAGGGCCGGTCACTCCACCGGGGCCGAGGACTACATCACCAAGCCCTTCGACCCCCTCGATCTCCTCGATCGCGTCGCGGCCCTGATCACCAAACAGCGGTCGTGACCGTCCGTGACGTGCTGGCCGACTCCGTGCTTGCCGCCCTGGCCGATCTCGAGGTCGATCCCCTCCCCACCGCGATCGCCCTCGAGCGACCGGCCCGCCCCGAGCACGGCGACTGGTCCTCCAACGTCGCCTTGACATCGGCAAAGGCGGCAGGGCTCGTCCCGCGGGAGCTGGCGACCGCCCTCGCCGAGCGGCTGACCGCCGATCCGCCCCCCCACGTGGCCTCGGTCGAAGTCGCCGGTCCCGGCTTCGTCAACTTCCGACTGCGCCAGTCCTGGCTCCACGATGCGCTCCGTCAGGTCGTCCGCGAGGGCACCGAGGACTACGCCCGCAGCGAGGCGGGCAAGGCCGAGCGGGTCCAACTCGAGTTCGTCTCGGCCAATCCCACCGGACCCCTGCACGTCGGCAACGGTTGGCTGTGCTCCTACGGCGACGCCCTGGGTCGCATCCTCACCCGCTGTGGCTGGGCCGTGAGCCGCGAGTACTACGTCAACGACACCGGCGGCCAGATCCGACGCCTGGGCGAGAGCGTGCTCGCGCGCCGGCGAGGAGAGGTCGTGCCGGAGGAGGGCTACCAGGGCGAGTACGTTGCCGAGCTCGCTCTTGCCTACGACGGGCCCGGTGACGTGGTCGCCGCCGGCAGGTGGGCGGCGGCGCGCATCCTCGACAACATCCGGGTCACGCTCGAGGGTCTGGGCATCGTGTTCGACGAGTGGTACAGCCAGGCGTCGATCGAGGAGAGCGGTGCGGTCGAGCAGACGATCGCCGTCCTGGGCGAGCGGGACCTGGTGTACGACGCCGAGGGGGCCACGTGGCTGCGCAGCACCGCCGTCGGCGACAGCCGCGACCGGGTCCTGATCAAGTCGGACGGCGAGTTCACCTACCTCGCCGGCGACCTCGCCTACCACCGCGACAAGTTCCTGGTCCGGGGCTATGACCGGGTGATCGACATCTTCGGAGCCGATCACCACGGCCAGGTGGCGAGCCTGCTGGCCGGGGTCCGGGCGCTCGGAGTCGAGGACGGCCGCCTCGAGGTCGAGCTCGGGCAGATGGTGTCGCTCGCCGACGGCAAGATGTCCAAGCGCTCGGGGAACTTCGTCAGCCTGGACGAGCTCGTGGCGGACATCGGCCCCGACGCCACGCGTCTGTTGAGCCTGATGACGTCCATCGACCAGGCCACGACGCTGGACCTCGAGCTCATCAGGCGGCAGTCGATGGAGAACCCGGTGTACTACGTGCAGTATGCCCACGCCCGGATCGCCTCCATCGACCGGGTCAGGTGCGAACGGGGGATCGAGCGACAGCCTCTCGATCGGGTGGACCTGGGCCTGCTCACCCACCAGCGGGAGATCGCCCTTCTGCGCTCGCTCACCGAGCTCCCCGACGTGGTGCTCACCGCCTGCCGCGACAGGGCGCCGCACAAGGTCACCACGTGGGTCCGTCAGCTGGCCGGGGACTTCCACGGCTTCTACCACGACTGCTACGTCATGGGGCAGGGGATCAGCGACGAGCTCACCCAGGCCCGCCTCTGGCTGGTCGAGGGAGCCCGCATCGGTCTCGCGGTCGGGCTCGGCCTGCTCGGCGTCAGCGCGCCAGACTCGATGTGACCACCTCCAAGGCTGGTATCCCGACCTCCGCCGTGAGCGGGCGCCTGTTGCCCGACACGTCCTCGGTGTCCGCCGACGGCCGTCTCTCCGTCGGCGGCGTCGATCTGATCGAGCTGGCCGAGCAGGTGGGCACCCCCGTGTTCGTCTACGACGAGGTCCACCTGCGCGCCCGCTGCCGGGAGGCGGTCCGGGCATGGGGCGACGGGGTCGCCTACGCCGCCAAGGCCTTTCTGTGCAAGGCCATGGCCACACTCGCCCACGAGGAGGGCATGTGGCTCGACGTGGCGACCGGCGGAGAGATGCACGTCGCGCTGGCGGCCGGGGTTCCGGCCGGGCGCCTCGTCCTCCACGGCAACAACAAGTCCGAGGACGAGCTGGCCCACGCCGTCGAGGTGGGTGTGGGCCGCATCGTGGTCGACTCCTTCGACGAGATCGACCGGCTCCAGCGGGTCGCGCCTGGCCGCCGGGCGGCCGTGCTGGCGAGGATCACGCCCGGCATCGAGGCGCACACCCACGAGTACGTCCGGACGGGTCAGGACGACTCGAAGTTCGGCTTCGGGTTGAGCTCGGGGGCCGCCGCCGAGGCAGTGCGACGCCTGCGGGCATCGAGCGCGGTGGAGCTGGTCGGCATCCACGCCCACATCGGCAGCCAGGTGTTCGTGGTCGACTCGTTCGTGAAGGCGGTCGAGGTGCTGGCCACGTTCTTCACCCCCCTCGGACTGCCCGAGCTGTGCGTGGGCGGCGGGCTCGGTGTCGCCTATGTCGAGGGCGAGTCGGCACCGACCATCACCGAGTGGGCGGGGGCCGTCCGCGCCGCGTGCGATCGTTCCGGGATCCCCTCGAGCACCCGGGTCACAGCCGAGCCCGGGCGGGCCGTGGTCGCCGGTGCCGCCCTCACGGTGTACCGGGTCGGGACGATCAAGCGCCTGCCCGGACTGCGCACCTACGTCTCGGTCGACGGCGGCATGAGCGACAACCCGAGGCCGGTGCTGTACGGCAGCGGTTACGAGGCCTTTCTGCCCCGCGCCACGACAGCCGAACGGCCGCTCACCGTCACGGTCGTCGGCAAGCACTGCGAGTCCGGAGACGTGATCGTCCGGGACGCCCGGGTCCCGGACGACGTCGCCGTCGGCGACCTGCTGGCCACGCCGGTCACCGGTGCCTACGGGCTCTCCATGGCGTCCAACTACAACAAGGTGCCGCGCCCGCCGGTGATGTTCGTGTCCGACGGGCGGGCCCGCGAGGTGGTCCGCCGGGAGACCTGCGCGGACCTCACCCGGCTCGACGCCTGAGCAGACCGGGCCCCTCGTGGGCGTCCGGACCGGGCCGCTCCACTGACGGTCGACCGGCTGGCCCGGCCAGCTCCACCGCCAGTGGAACCGGGTTCGGGAGGTAGCGTGGCGTCCATGACCACGACGCCGGTGAGGGTCGGCGTGCTCGGTTGCGGCAACGTCGGCGGCGCGCTGGTCCAGCTGCTCGCCACCGAGGCCGATGCCATCACGTCCAGCACCGGCGTGCGTCTGGAGGTGGATCGGGTGGCCGTACGCAGCCTGGACAAGCCCAGGCCGCCCGAGCTGAGCGCCGATCGCCTGACCCTGGATGCCGCCGGGCTCGTGAACGATCCCGACGTCGACGTGGTCGTGGAGCTGATCGGAGGGATCGAGCCCGCCGGGAGCCTGATCATCGAGGCGCTCAAGGCCGGCAAGCCGGTGGTCACGGCCAACAAGGAGCTACTCGCCAGCGCAGGGGGCGAGCTGTCGGAGGTGGCGGCCGCCGTCGGTCTCGACCTGCTGTACGAGGCGTCCGTGGCCGGTGCCATTCCCCTGATCCGTCCGCTGCGAGAGTCGTTGGCGGGCGAGCGCATCCAACGGGTCATGGGCATCGTCAACGGCACGACCAACTACATCCTCACCCGCATGAGCGAAGACGGGGTCGACTACGCGGAGGCGCTGGCGGAGGCACAGAGCCTCGGCTACGCCGAGAGCGACCCGACCGCCGACGTGGAGGGCCACGACGCCAGCGCCAAGGCAGCCATCCTGGCCAGCATCGCCTTCGGTCAGGACGTCGTCACCGGTGACGTCTACCGGGAGGGAATCACCGCCGTCAGCCCGCCCGACATCGCCTTCGCCGGCCAGCTCGGCTACGAGGTCAAGCTCCTGGCCGTGGCCGAGCGGGTGGACGAAGCCAGTGCCGGCGGCAGGGATGGTTCGGCCGACCACCGGCCGTCCATCGCCGTCCGGGTCCATCCGGCGATGGTGCCGCGCACGCACCCTCTTGCCGCGGTGCGCGACTCGTTCAACGCCGTGTTCATCGAGGGAGAAGCCGTCGGCGAGCTCATGCTCTACGGTCGCGGCGCCGGCGGTCGGCCCACGGCGAGCGCGGTGCTCGGCGATCTCATCGACGCCGCCCACAACCTGCGGGCCGGTGGCGGCGGGCGGGTGGCGGTGCGGTCGCGGGCACGCGTCCACCCCGTCGAGCTGCTGCGGGCCCAGTACTACATCAGCATCGACGTGCTCGATCGGCCTGGCGTGCTCGCCGCGGTGGCGGCGGTGTTCGGCGAGCATCGGGTGTCGATCCGCTCGATGGAGCAGGTCGGGCTCGGAGACGAGGCCCGCCTCGTGTTCATCACGCACACGGCCGTCGAGCGGGACGT
Organism: Acidimicrobiales bacterium; assembly: GCA_051984395.1. Classification (GTDB taxonomy): domain Bacteria; phylum Actinomycetota; class Acidimicrobiia; order Acidimicrobiales; family AC-9; genus AC-9. The sequence continues at coordinate 4,973 of JBPYEZ010000060.1, forward strand.
GCAGGCGACGCTCGAAGGGCTCGCCCGTCTCGATGCCGTCGAGCGGGTCGGCGGTCTGCTCCGGGTCGTCGGGGCGGGGGTCGGGGCGGACTAGATGCACCCACCCTCTCGAGGGCCGTCCGCGCCCGGTTGGCGCGGCGTCATCGAGGAGTACCGTGACTTCCTGCCCGTGACCGCCGCCACACCGGTGGTGACGTTGGCGGAGGGCGGCACGCCGCTGCTACCCGCACCACGCCTGTCCGAGCGGGTCGGGGCGCGCGTGCTGCTCAAGGTGGAGGGAGCCAACCCGACGGGGTCCTTCAAGGACCGTGGCATGACGGTGGCCATCTCGAAAGCGGTGGAATCGGGGGCCAAGGCGGTCGTGTGCGCGTCGACCGGCAACACGTCGGCATCGGCGGCGGCCTACGCGGCGCGCGCCGGGCTCACGTGCGCGGTGCTGATCCCGGAAGGCCATATTGCCCTGGGCAAGCTGGCTCAGGCCCTGGTCCACGGGGCGAGGGTCCTCCAGGTGCCGGCGAACTTCGACGAGGCCCTGTCGATCGTGCGCCAGCTCGGGGAGCGGGCGCCCGTCGTCGTCGTCAACTCCGTCAACCAGCACCGCATCGAGGGTCAGAAGACCGCAGCGTTCGAGGTCATCGATGAGCTCGGCGACGCGCCGGACGTGCACTGCATCCCGGTGGGCAACGCCGGGAACATCACGGCCTACTGGAAGGGCTACTGCGAGTACCGCGCCGCCGGCCGGTCGACGCGGGTTCCCCGCATGCTCGGGTTTCAAGCCGCGGGGGCGGCGCCGATCGTCGAGGGGCGCCCGATCGAGCTGCCGGAGACCGTGGCGACGGCGATCCGGATCGGAAAGCCGGCTTCCTGGTACTCGGCGACGGCGGCGGCGTCGGAGTCCGGCGGCGGCATTCACGCCGTGACCGACGAGCAGATCCTCGAGGCATACCGGTTCCTCGCCGCAGCCGAGTCGGTATTCTGTGAGCCGGCGTCGGCGGCCTCCGTCGCCGGTCTCCTCCAGGCCGGCGCCCCACCCGACTCGACAGTCGTCTGCATCCTGACCGGCCACGGCCTCAAGGACCCGGACATCGCCATCAGCCAGATCAGCGTGCCCACTCCCGTCGAAGCCGACCTCGCCGCGGTGCTCGTGGAGCTGGGCCTGTAGACCCACTGGGGTGCTCCACCCCAGGCCAGGGGCGGTGGGTGTGTTGCCCGGTGGTCGCATCCCGGCTATGCTCTGGGCACTGTCGGTTGCTGCTTCGGAATGCGGCGCCACCTCGAGACGTTCTCTGGGATGGACGCCTGGGAGGCTGCGACAGGGGGAAAACCTTCTGTAAGCGAGGTTGTTTCGAGGTCTCGTTCCTCGGGACTCTCCTGCCCATCTGTTCCCGCCGGGCAACGGCGAACAAGCAGTCGCGGTCACCACCGAATCGTGGCAGGAACCCGCAGGCCCCCATCCACAACCATCACTGCACGAACAAGCGAGGTGCTCGATGAGTGGAGAGCAGCAGCTCGAGCGCTCGGTTCTGGAGCGCAAGGAACGAGACGAGCTCCACGCGATCGCTGAGGCCATGTCGCTGAAGCCCGGTTCGCGGGCCAAGAAGGCCGACATCATCGATCAGATCCTGCGCGCCACCGGCGTCGAGGTGGCATCGGGCAGCGACGGCGCCGGTGACGGTCCAGCGGCTGACGGCCGGGCTGCCAGCCTGACCGGGCGGAGCCCGGCGCGGACGACGAAGTCTCCGGACGAGGACGGCAACGGGCGGTCAGGCGATGGTGCCGGCGACTCGGTCGACGCCGGTGCCGAGGCCGCCCCCGGGAGATGGCTGGGGGCGAGGACGTCGTCGCCGATGGCAGCCAGGCGGAGGACGGCCAGGCGGAGGATGGCTCCGCGCCACGAGCCGGCACGGCGATGGCCGGAGGGGATGGCGAGACCCCTGAGACCGGGCAGACCGGGGAGGTGGCGGACGGCACGGGCTCGGAGGAGGCTGCCCTGCCGCTCGGGCCCGGCCGTGGAGCCGACGAGTCGACGGGCGAGGGTGGCCAGGGTGAGACCGGCGGCGAGCCCGCGGCCGATGATGGAGACGCCAAGCGTTCGCCGGGTGCGGGGGGCCGAGCACCGC
>JBPYEZ010000061.1:0-18636 GCA_051984395.1 Acidimicrobiales bacterium
GGCCCTGGCCGAGGTGGGCGAATCAGTGAGGTCGGCGGTCACCGCTGCCGGACCGTTGGGACTCGACCTGGCGACGCTCGACGAGCGCCACCGGGCCGTGGCGACCACCCTGGACGGCGTGGCGATAGAGGGGGGCTGGGCCCGTCCCGCCTCGAGCGCGGCCGCCCACGAGCGCCTCGCCAGGCACCCGTTCCTCGCCGCCCTGCGAGCCGAACCTTTCAGCCCTCCAGACCCCGGGAGCCGGATCGACCGGGTCGAGCTGCGGGAGTTGGTCCGGCTCGGCCTGGTCGTGGAGCGGGACGGCTGCTGCTTCGCGGCCGAAGCCGTCGACGAGGCCTCCCGGGTGGTCGCGGACCTGCTCCGGACCCATCCCGAGGGCGTCACCGTGGCGGCGATCCGCGACCGCCTGGGGACGACCCGCAAGTTCCTGCTGCCTCTGCTGGCCCACCTGGACGCCACCGGGGTGACCCGCCGGCGCGGTGACCTGCGGGTCGCCGGACCGCGCGTGCCCACGTCGGGCTAAGTGCCCGGTACCGGCGGGCGAAAGCGGGCGCGGCGCGCCCGAGCGCGACGCCCAGTCTCGTCGAGCCGACGTCAGGCGGTGCGTGGGAGCCGCCCGGCCGCCCGTTCGGCCGCCGCGAACGCGGTGGCGACGGTCTCGGCGAAGGCGTCGGGCTGGGTGAGGGGCCAGGAGTGGCTGCCCTGGACGATCGTGCCGGGCGCGCCCAGGGCCGCGCACAACCCGTCGAACGAGGCCCGAGGCACGATGCGGTCATCGGCTCCCCAGATGGCCGTCGCGGGCAGCCGCCGGCGCCCGAGCTCGGTCAGCTCGGGCGTCAGGTCACAGGCCCGCACCAGACACGCCACGCGCCACAGCGCTAGTGGGTTGCGCATCACGTTGGGCAGCGCGTCCTCGAGAATCGAGCGGACCTGGCGTGGCGAGAGCGTGGGCACCATGTCGAGCGGTACCCGCAGGCCCCACTCCCAGAGCGGCCGCTCCGACAGCGTCCGGGGCCGGTCACCGAGCACGCGCCAGCTGGGGTGCCCGATGGCGTCGACCAGCACGAGGGAGGATGCCCGGTCACGGTGGTCATGGGCCAGCTTGACGGCCACCCCCCCGCCGAACGAGTGACCGACCAAGGAGGCGGGCTCGTCCACGCCCAGGGCGGCCAACCAGGCATCGACCCATTCGGCGTAGCCAGCGAAGGAGACGGACTCACCGGGCAGGTCGGCGGTACCGCCGAAGCCGGGAAGGGCCGGGGCGTAGACCCGGTAGCCGAGGTTGACAATCCGCTTCAGGGCCCGCTTGTAGGTGTGCTGTCCCAGGGCCCAGCCGTGCATGAAAACCACCGGCCGCCCCGTGCCGGCGACCCCATAGCGGGCGGGCCGCCCGAAGACCGTCGTGCGCTTCCAGTCGAGGTGACCCTGCCGATCGGTGACCGGCTGGCCCCTGCTGGGCGGACGAACTGGTGCGCTCGACATCGTCAGGAAGGGTACTTACCGCAGGTGAGCGAGGGCGCCATGGTCGCCGCGACCGGGCGCCGGGTGGCCGCCAACGATGGCGCCACCGCGCCAAGGCCTACCGGTGTGTGCGACCTGGTCCAGGTCATGAGGGCCGAGGACACCGGAGCGAGCGGTGGCGTCGCCTGGCCCTATCCGGCCCTCCCGGCGAGCACGGTCTTGCGCTCCACCTCGTTCAAGCCGCCCCAGATCCCGTGGGGCTCCCGGATGCGGAGGGCGTAGTCCAGGCACTCTCTCCGAACGGTGCAGGTCGCGCAGATGGCCTTGGCGCGGGCCTCACGGACGTTGCGCTCGTCCTTGCGTTCGAAGTGGGAAGGCGGGAAGAAGACCGACGACTGCGGCCCCCGGCAGGCTGCCCGTACCTGCCACGCCTCTTCGACTCGTTGAACGCTCACGTCTCCCCCTCTCTGCACTTCGACCCTACCGCCGGCGCATCCCGCCAACAAGGGTCTTCTCGAAAGAAAGGCCTATGACCAGGTAGTTTGTCGCCAGCGAGCGACGGCTAGTGTGCCAATTGCATGGATATCGCCGGCTTCTGCACCCAGAGCTCGGTCATCATCGTCGCCGGCAAGGGCGGAGTCGGGAAGACCACGGTGAGCGCCGCCCTGGCCCGCACGGCGGCCCGCAGCGGCCTGTCGGTGCTGATCGTGGAGCTGGAGGGCAAGAGCGGTCTCACGGCGGCCCTCGGACATCCCGAGCTGCTGACCTACGACGAGGTGACGCTGAGCCCCGAGGGGGCCGTGGCCCCCGACGGTGGGCCGATGGCCGAGATCCGAGCCAGGACGCTCACCCCCGACGATGCCCTGCTCGAGTACCTGGTCGACCACGGACTACGGCGGGTCTCGAAGCGACTGGTGAACTCCGGTGCGCTGGACGTCGTGGCCACGGCCGTACCGGGCATTCGGGACATTCTGGTCCTCGGCAAGGTCAAGCAGCTCGAGCGGGCCCGGCGGGCCGACCTCATCGTCGTCGACGCCCCCGCCGCCGGCCACGCCATCACCTTCCTCACCAGCGCCCAGGGCCTCCTCGACTCGGCCCGGGTGGGTCCGATCCGTACACAGGCGGCGGACGTCGTCGATCTGCTGTCCGACGGGGCCCGCTGCCAGGTCGTCCTGGTGACCCTGGCCGAGGAGACCCCCGTCAACGAGACCGTCGAGACGGCCTTCAGGCTGGAGGACCGGGTGGGCACCAGTCTCGGCCCGGTCATCGTCAACGGCATCTACCGCCACGTCGACCACCTGGAGACCGATCCGGTCGAGGCAGCCGCTGCCGCCGGCGTCACCCTGGAGCCAGGGGAAGCCGAGGCCCTGCGGGCCGCCGCCGTGTTCCGCCGACGGCGGGAGCAGGTCCAGGGCGAGCAGGTGACACGGCTCGCCGACGGCCTTCCGCTCCCGCAGCTGTGGCTGCCGAACCTGTTCACCACCGAGATCGGCCTGGGCGAAGTCGACCAGTTGGCCGACGCGCTGGGCGCCGGCCTGGAGCGACTGCCGGACGTCATCGCCGGCCACAGAGGCCAGCCCCGAAACGCGGAGTCGGCGCTGTGAGCGAGCTGGCCTCCCTCGTCGCCCGACGCGAGATCGTCGTCTGCTGCGGATCGGGCGGCGTGGGCAAGACGACGACGGCCGCCGCCATCGCCGTCGAGGGGGCCCGGCTGGGCCGGCGCACCTGCGTGGTGACGATCGACCCCGCCCGTCGACTGGCCGACGCGCTCGGCCTGCGCTCGCTCACGAACACCCCCGGGCGGGTGGCAGGCAGCTGGCCGGGCGAGCTATGGGCGCTCATGCTGGACACCAAGGGCACCTTCGACGATCTCGTCGTCCGCTACGCCCACGATGCCCGGCAGGCCCAGGGCATCCTCGACAACCGTCTCTACCGCAACCTCTCCGACGCGCTCTCCGGCACCCAGGAGTACATGGCCATGGAGAAGCTGTACGAGCTGCACGAGGAGGGCGGCTTCGATCTCATCGTGGTGGACACGCCGCCGACTCGGAGCGCGCTCGACTTTCTGAGCGCCCCCCGGCGTCTGACCCGGTTTCTCGACAACCGGATCTTCCGCATGCTGGTGATGCCCACGCGGGCGTACCTGCGAGCCGTCAGCGTCGCGACCCAGGCATTCCTCCGGACCGTGGCCAAGGTCGTCGGAGCCGAGATGGTGAGCGACACGGTGGCCTTCTTCCAGGCCTTCGAGGGGATGGAGCAGGGATTCCGCAACCGGGCCGACCGGGTGCTGGAGCTGCTGTCGCAGCCCTCCACCGCGTTCGTGCTCGTCGCCTCGCCCCGCCGCGACGCGGTCGACGAGGCCCTGTTCTTCGCTGAGCGACTCGGCCGGTCTCACATCGCCGTGCAGGGCCTGGTCGTCAACCGCCTGCATCCGCGCTTCGACACCTGGCCCGGCGAGCCATCCGCGGTCGATTCCTCGAGCGCCCGTCAAGCGTTGGCCGGCGCCGGTCAGGACGACCGGGCCCTGGCCGCGCTGGTGGCCAACCGCGACGAGCTGCGCGCCATGGCGACGCGCGAGGAACGTCACTTCGCCGCTCTCGCCGCCCAGGTCGCCCCCGCTCCGGTAGCTCGGGTGCCGTTCCTGGCCGACGACGTCCACGACCTCGACGGACTGGCCGCGGTCGCCGATCACCTGTTCGGAGGGGAGAGACCGGCGGTCGCCTGAGCTGGCTGGCCCGGCCCCGCCGATCTGGTCAGGTCGGCGACGGACCTGGCACCAAAGAGGCCGCTGCCTCCTCGACCGTCTCGGCCACGGTGACGATGCGGTCGAAGCCCGTGGTCCGCAGCAGGCGCGTCAACGTCGGTCGACTGCAGCTGACGGCCACGTCGCCGCCGAGCTCGCGCGCCCGGCGGATCCCGCCGATGAGGGCACCCAGACCGGCCGAGTCCACGAAGGGCACACCCGACATGTCGATCAGCAGCCGCGGGTTGGATGCCAGCTGGGCCAGGGCCTGGCGGAACTGGCTGACCGTGAAGGCGTCCAGCTCACCGACCGGCCGACAGATGACGTAACCGTCGGCCGAGTCGATCTGGATGTCGAGCACGGGCGTCCTCCTTCTACCGCTGCCCGGCGTCCACCTGACCTGGTGGGACCGCGACGCTATCGGATGGTACCCGGCGTGGTGGGCGGATTACCCTTCGAATGTGCCGCACATCCTCGTCGCCAGTGACTCCGCCTCCGTCCGGGAGGACGTCAGGTCCGTGCTGAGCGGTCGCGACACCGTCGTCACCGAGGTGACGTCGGGCAGCGCGGTCGCCCCCGCCATTCGGGCAAACCCGCCCGAGCTGGTCGTGCTGGATCTCCAGATCGGCAACATGGGGGGGATGGCGTGCTGTCTCGACCTTCGCCTCGAGGAATCGGCGGACCGCCTGCCACACGTGGCGGTGCTGATGCTGCTCGATCGTCGGGCCGACGTGTTCCTCGCCCGCCGGGCAGCCGCTGACGGGTGGGTCGTGAAGCCACTCGACCCGCTCCGCCTCCGGCGAGCCATGAACGAGGTGCTCGCCGGGCGCAGCTACCACGATCCGTCGTACCAGCCGGCGGGCACGCCGGTCAGCGGCACCGGGGGTGGGGCGGGCTGACCTCCAGGGCGCCGGCGCCGCGCCGCCACGGTCCTGGTGCAGGCGTCGTCGGGTACGATCGGCACGGCTGGTAGCACAACGGGAAGTAGCGCAGCTTGGTTAGCGCGCAGCGTTCGGGACGCTGAGGTCGCGGGTTCAAATCCCGCCTTCCCGACCAGGTCAGAGGGGGATAGAGATCAACGTAGGCCCCCAGGGCGACGATGCCGAGCCCCCGCCGAAGCCCTGCTTCTCGTCGATGGGTATGCCATGAGGTGTCGTGGCCACAATGTTCGACCGCGAGCACCTCGTCACTGGTGGGCGGATGTGATCGTCCAAATTTCGAACTGAGCGCGACCACCGAGGAAACCCGGGAGAAGGGAGAGGGCTGGTGGTGGCAACCCTGCAGCTGGTCAGACAAGGAATCGGTATGGAGCTTCGACGTGGCACCTTCGAGGTGCTGCTCGACGGCAACGACGTCGAATCGATCGAATCGAAGCGGACGATCGAAGTGCCAATCGAGCCCGGTGATCACTCGCTGCAAGTCAGGTCGGGTCGATACAGCAGCCGAAAGCGGTCCTTCGGCGCGGCTGACGGAGAGGTCGTCAACTTCCGCTGCAGCGGCGCCCGGGTCTGGCCCATTTACGTCGCGTCGATCGTCAAGCCCGACCTCGCGCTCACGCTCAAGCGCGAGTGACCCGATAAACCGGGATCAGTGGCGGCCGGCCGTATTCATAATGTGCCCACGGGGACAGGGCGACGCAGCTCGACGAAAACCCGTCGACGGGTGAGGGCTTTCGTGGCTACTGTTCGCCCGACTCATCCAGAGTGGCCCGAGGGACCTGGCCCGATGACGGCTCGGCACCCGGCTTCGGCGCGGTGCCAACGCCAGGATCGATGAGGAGAAGCGGTATGACTTGCCTCGATCCGTTGCAGTTCCGTGGCGCGGAGGCCGCCGATGCCGAGCGCATCGCTGCCCTCCACGCCGATAGCTGGCGCCGTCACTACCGGGGCGCCTACTCCGATGCGTTCCTTGACGGGGACGTGGCGACAGATCGAATGGCGCTGTGGACCGACCGCCTCCGGGTAGCCGAGTCGGGTACCTCCACGATCCTGGCCGAGCACGACAGAGCCCTGGTCGGCTTCGCCCACGTCATCTTCGACCAGGACGACACGTGGGGAGCGCTGCTCGACAATCTCCATGTCAGCCGGGGATACAAGCGGCGTGGGATCGGATCTCGTCTTCTGGCACTGACCGCCCGGGCCGTCATCGACCGGTCGCCTACCGCCCGGCTCCACCTTTGGGTGCTCGAGCAGAACGTCGATGCCCGGGCCTTCTACGAGGCAAGCGGCGGCTCGTGCGTCGGGCGGGCCGCGGTACCCGCACCAGGCGGTGTTCCCAGCCGGCTCAACGGATCGCCAGCGGGGCTGCGATACGCCTGGCGAGAACCCTCTGCCTTGCTCGGACCGCAATGAGCGGTTTTCCGAACGGTTCCCCACCTGGACGGTGATTTGCGGCATTGCTCCCACGACCTTCGAGCTCTGAGCGCCGCGTCCTGACAAGTCCTAGCCTTTGACGGGCGAAAGGGGGAGGTGTGCGCCAGATCGAGACCGATTACCTGGTCGTCGGCGGCGGGGCGTCGGGCATGGCGTTCGTCGATTCACTGATCGAGCAGTCCGACGCCGATGTCGTCATGGTGGATCGCCGCCACCGTCCGGGCGGACATTGGTTGGACGCATATCCGTTCGTACGGCTTCACCAGCCATCGGCGGTCTACGGGGTCAACTCGAGCGTGCTGGGCCACGACCGCATCGATGAGACAGGTCCAAACGCCGGCTTCTACGAACGCGCCACGGCTGCTGAGATCTGCGACTACTACGCGCGCGTTCTCGACGAGACTCTCATTCCTTCCGGACAGGTCCGGTTCTTCGGGATGACGGAATATCGTGGGTCTGACCGCGACGGGCATCGTATGACCTCACTCCTCAACGGTGAGGAAACGACGATAAGGGTCCGTCGGAAGGTCGTCGACGCGACGTACGTCGAGTCGTCGATACCGTCACGTCACGCGCCGCCGTTCACCGTTGATGCCGGCGTACGGATGGTCCCACCGAACCACCTCGTTAACCTGGACACGCCCGCAGCCGGGTTCACCGTCTTCGGTGCCGGCAAGACGGCCATGGACACCTGCAACTGGCTGTTGGACAGCGGTGTCGATCCCGACGTGATCCAGTGGTTCAGGCCACGGGACCCCTGGATGTTCGATCGGGCTGCGTTCCAGCCGCTCGAGCGTGTCGGCTCATACCTGGAGCTCCAGGCAGCGTGGGTCGCTGCGTCCGCCGAGGCCGAGGATGCGACCGATTTCGCCCATCGGCTCGAGTCCGACGATGTCTTCATGCGTCTCGATCCCGAAGTGGAGCCCAGCACCTTCCGCGGCGCAATCCTGAGCGCGAAGGAGCTGGGAGGGCTGCGGACCATCTCGCGTGTTGTTCCGCAGCGTCGCGTCGTGCATCTCGGAGCTCACCGCATCATCACCGATCAGGGCGAGATCGAGCCGGATCCGAACCGGGTCCACGTCGACTGCACGGCGGCCGGTGTCAGGCGGACAATCCCCCGGCCCGTTTTCGAGAGCGACCGCATCACACTGCAGTACGTGACGATCGGGATCATCCCGTGGGGCGCGGCGACGCTCGGCTTTCTCGAGGCTCGGATCGACGATGACGCGGAGAAGAACCGCCTCTCTCCCCCCGTCGTCTTCACCGGTGAGGCAGCAGATCTGCTGCATCTCGGGTATGCGGGCATCAGTGGACTGGTCGCCCGTTCCGGCGATCCAGACGTAAACGCCTGGACGGAGGGCTCACGCCTCAACCCCGCCCGCGGGGCTGCAGATCACCTCGACGACCCACGCGTATCGACTGCCTTCGCGTCGCTGGGCAGCAACCTCGGTGCGGCCATCGACAACCTCGAGCGCTTGACCAGGACCGCTCCCACCGCGGCGGTGTAGCCGCACCGAGGACACGAGATGCGTCCCGTGCCCGCCTCCCAGATGGCGCCAGCGTGCTTATTCCTGGGCCGGTCGCTGGCGCAACCACGTGATCAGCACCGTGACGAGCGTGAGGGCCACCACGGTTTCCGCCCAGAAGAACACGATCACGTCGATCTCGGCACCGATAGGCGGAGCGCTGGGCATGGCGGTTCGTAGCGGGATGAGCGCGAACAGGAGGGCGGCCAGCCAGGTCAACATCGGGATCTCCACCCGTCGGCGGCGCCTGACGATGTACACGGCGAACGTGGCCGCCGCGCCAGCCAGCAGAACCTCGAGCACGAGGATGAGGATGGCGAACGCGCTCGTGACCGGCGCCCGGGTGATTTTCAGGTCGAGGGCCAGGACGTTGGGCTCGTCGGGCCCCGTGGGGACCGGGGAGGCCGCCACGCGATAGCCGCTCAGCGTGCCGTCGAAGACCAGCTGGGTGGGAGTGTCGGGGGGTGTCGCGCCTGTCTGCTCAGTGGCCGCGGGGGGAGCGGCGGTGGCGTCGAAGTCGAGGGCCGAGGTGTAGGAGTCGAACGGGTAGGAGTTGATGTCCCCGAACGCTCCGACCGTCACGTCGACCGGGCTGATGCGATCGCCGGTGTTGTAGCGATAGCTGGCCTTGCCCGTGCCGCCGACCACGTCGATGCTGACGGGCCGCGTCACGGTGACGCCGTCCGGCGCCGCCAGCGCACCGGCGGGCCGGATCTCCACCCGCAGCACCAGGTCACCCTTGTTCGGATCGATGGAGACCGTTCTCGCCAGGGCTTCGAGGTGGTCAGGGGGCACGTTCTCGTTCTTGACGAACTGCGCCGTAGCCCGGTGCTGGGCGTTGAAGTACAGCACCAGGCATCCGGCGTACACGCCACCGAGGACCGCCACGGTGGTCGCGGCCACGAGCACGCCGCGCCAGCCACGCCGCCACCGCCCCGCCACGGCGGAGAACCTTAGGCCCAGTGCCGACGCCTCGGGGGGATCCCCGGCCATCGGGTGCGGTGCCGGCCCGCGCTGGTTACCTCACCGGGTGGCGGGTCGCCTCCCGCGGCCGATCACCTCGCCGGCGGCGTCCAGCCGGCGGGAAGGCTCACCGACTTGTACTCCAGATAGCCGGCGAGTCCCTCGGGCCCCAGCTCGCGACCGATGCCCGATTCTTTGTAGCCGCCGAACGGGGCGCCGAACTCGAGCATGAACCCGTTCACGGTGTAGGTGCCGGTACGCACCTGGCGGGCGATGTCCAGCGCGCGCTCGACGTCGGCGCTCCAGACGGTCCCCGACAGCCCGTAGTTCGAGTCGTTGGCGATGGACACCGCCTCGTCGACCTCCCCGTAGGGGATCACGGCGAGGACAGGCCCGAAGATCTCCTCCTGGGCGATACGCATGCGGTTGTCGACGTCGACGAAGACGGTGGGCTCGACGTACCAGCCTTTGGAGAGACCCGACGGCCGCCCCCCGCCGAGGGCGATCTTGGCCCCCTCCTCCTGACCGCTGGCGATGTAGCCCTCGACCCGCTCCCGCTGCCGGGAGCTGACCAGAGGCCCGATCTCGGTCACCGGGTCGAGCGGGTCGCCCACGCTCATGGCGCCGACGCGCTCGCACAGCTGATCGACCAGCCGCTGGTACTGGTCGCGAGGAGCCAGGATCCGCGTCTGGGCCACGCACGCCTCGCCGTTGTTCATCAGTGACGCGGGCAGGAGCCCCGCCGCGACCTCGTCGATGTCGGCGTCAGGCAGCACGATGGCGGCCGACTTGCCACCCAGCTCCAGGGTCACCCGCTTCAGGCGCTCGCCGCAGAGGGCGGCGATGCGCTTCCCCGCCGCCGTGCTGCCCGTGAAGCCGATCTTGTCGACGCCGGGGTGGGTGACAAGATGCTCGCCCACCTCCCGGCCCGCCGGTACCACGTTCACGACGCCCGGCGGCAGCCCGGCCTCGTCGAGGATCTCGGCCAGCACGTTGGCGTCGAGCGGCGTCTCCGGGGCCGGCTTGAGGACGACCGTGCACCCGGCCACGAGCGCCGGCGCCAGCTTGAGCATGGCGACGAAGAGGGGGACGTTCCAGGGCACGATGGCCCCGACCACCCCGACGGGCTCTCGGCGCACCAGTGCCGGGCCCATGACGCCGGCGCGCACCTCCTCGAACGGGGTCTCGCGGGCCAGTCCGACGTAGTAGTCCAGGACCATGGTGGCCGAGAACACCTGGCCCATCAGCGACCAGGAGATGGGCGAGCCGTTCTGCTCGGTGATGGTGCGGGCGATCTCCTCGCTGCGAGCCTGGATCGTCGCCGAGACGCCGGCCAGCAGATCGGCCCGTTCTCCAGGGCTCGTGTGCGGCCAGGGACCCGAATCGAACGCCCGACGGGCGGCGGCCACGGCTGCGTCGACATCGGCCTCGGTCGCGGCCGGCACCGTGCCGATCGGCTCCTCGGTGCCGGGCGAGATGACCTCGATGGTCTCGCTCCCCGTCGACTTCACCCAGTCGCCATCGATGAACAGTCGGTCGTAGACCCGCACCGTGTGCTCCCTCTTGTCGCTCATCCCTGGTGTCGCCTCGCCGGGCATCCTAACCGGCATCCTGACGCAGCGTCAGACGATCCGGCCGGACTCGGTCGAGGCGGCCGAGCGTCGAGGTGAGCATGGTCGACGGCCGGCGACCGGGCACCGACGTCGGCGCCCGTCTGGGTGGTGAGGCGAGGCGGCCGGCCGGCTGGGCCCCGTCAGGCCTCGGATCTGGCCATCCCGAGGCGTCGACCGAAGACGAAGGCCAGGCCGTAGAGGACGGCCACGAGGACGAGCAGGAACCGGTAACCGGTCACCAGCGAGAGGTATTCGAGAATGCCGCCCACGATCGCACCCAACAGGTTGGCGCCGAACGCGGTGGTCGACGACCCGACCTCTCTGAACCGTTGGGCGAAGACCAGATTGGCCAGGAATATCGGAGCGAACGCGAGCACCGCGGCCACGCCGAAGCGCAGCACCGGAGCGAGGCTCAGCAGCGCATCCTGGGGCACCGCCCAGCTGGCTGCGAGCGCTACCAGCAATCCCCCGTAGAGCAGGGTTGGTCTCGGGAGCTCGATCCGGCGCGCCACCTCGACCGCGGCGAGCACGCTCAATAGCACTCCGGCGAACACCAGCGAGTTGACGAACCAGGTGGTCCCGAAGAGCAGGGCGAACTGCACGACGTTCTTCGTCTCCAGCAGGAGGAAGGCGCCGCCCATCCAGAAGAGGTCGACGTAGCGCGCCATCGGTCGGAAGCGGCCGGCCGCGACCCGGACCACGAGCAGGGACGCCAGCAGGACGAGGCCCATCGTCCACACGTACAGCGAGGGGATCGAGGGCGTCTGCAGGTAGGGGAAGGGATGGTCGTCGCTGGCCGGTGTCGACGGACGGCCGTGCCACGGGGTGGCGCAGCTCGGGACCGGCCCGTGGGCCTCGGCCGTGAGCACGGCCTGCTGGCGCCCCCCCAGAGGCGCACCGACCTCGACGCACGGCGCGTCGGGGTAGACGGCCTTGAGCGTGCTGGCGTACCGGTCCAGCAGGAACGGCTGGTAGTAGTTGTACATAGCGAAGGCGCCGCCGGGCGTGAGGTGGGCCTGCGCCGACTGCACCGCCTGCACCGTGAGGAGATAGTTCTCAAGTCGCAGGTTCGACTCGCCACCGAGCACCGTCAGCGAGTCAGGCAGGGCGAAGAGGATCAGGCCATAGTGCTTGCTCGTCTGCTGCAGATAGGCGCGGCCGTCATTGATGTGCACACTCACCCTCGGGTCCTGGTAGGGCCTGTCGGTGTTGTGAACGCGGCCCAGCTGGGCGAGAACGGGATCGATCTCGACCGCGTCGACGTGCTTGGCCCCCTGGGAGAGGGCGGCGGCCACGTCGTTGCCGGTGCCGGCCCCGATCACCAGGACGTCGTTCAGGTCGCCGGGCTTCAGGTGCCGGTAGGGGTAGAAGTAGAAGGGCAGGATCTTGTGCAGGGTGTCGACGGGGTAGACGGCCTGGTGGGGGATGTTGTTGGCCGAGACGACGTACACCCCGTGGGTGTCCTGGGGCTGGAAGGAGGTGATCTTGTAGTAGGGCGACCAGTGGTCGAAGGTCGAGGTCGACTCGACGGCCAGCAGCGCGATCACGATCACCGCCGCGCCCGCGTGCCACCAGCGCAGGCGGCGGCCCAGCAGGAAGATCATCCCCGCGCCGACGACCAGGCCCCAGACCACCGGAGGAAGGCGCAGGAACGACAGCAGTGAGAAGACCGCGATCCCGCAGATGCTGCCGACGATGTCGAGGCGGTAGGCCTCGAGGGGTGGGAAGCGGGCGAACGTCCGGGAGACGGCTTGTCCCAGGCCTGCCATCACCGCGGTGACCAGCACGAAGATGATCGACAGGCTCAGCCACTGGGGGAGGGCGTCGGCGCCACCGCGACCCTGGAGTTGGTGCGGGCCGGCCAGCCCGTAGGCCTTGACCGGGAAGACGAGCACGAAGGCCACCAGCGCCGCCAGCGCGAGCGGCGCCCAGCGTGACACGTCGCGTCCCGAACCTCCGAGCAGAAAGCCGACGCCGATGCCGAGGAAACTGGCCAACAGGGCGAAGTTGGTGATGTAGGCCAGGTAGACGTTGTTGGCGGCCGTCCAGCGGATCAGGGCCAGCTCGGTGAAGAGCATGAGGAAGCTGAGGAGGACGAGCCGCCAGCGGCTGGAACGGCCACCGGGCTGGCTCGTCTCCGTCGGGGCGCGGTCGTCCCAGACCGAGTCGACTCTCTCGACCTCGCTCAGCTGCATGTCATCTCTTCACGTAGAGCGCTCCCCGCCGCTGAAGACGTCCCGGCAGTCGTACCCGGCAGTCGTACCCGGCACAAATCATCCGCAACCGGCGGGTCCCGCCGGCTGCACCCGGCTTTCAGCTGACCGAAGCCCAGTCGACGTGAGCGCACCGCGGGTCCCCTAGTGCGGGCGTCTCCGGTACGCCCTGGACCAGGACCGTTGGCATGGGTGCCAGCTCCTCAGTCGTGCGAGGCGCTCATTCTGTACCGGCCGGGTCCCCCTCCCCGCTGGTCGTGGCGGGCGGGACGCCGGGTGGTCGGGCCGTCAGGCTGACGGCCCGGTGGTCGTGCTGGACGGGAGGCCTGGCGGTGGCGCGGTCAGGCCGGCGGCCCGCTGGTCAGCTGGACGCTGGTCGTGTGGTGCTGGCCGGACTGGTCGACCCAGCCGACATCCACCCTGTCCCCGACGTGGTGGGGGCTGATGGCCGAGCTCAGGGAGCTGGCCGAGTCAACGGTCTTCCCGCCGAACGACACGATGACGTCGCCGGCGGAGAGCCCCGCCGACTCGGCCGGGCTGCCGGGCTCGACCCCCTGGATCAGCGCTCCCGAGCTGACCGGCGCTTGTCCGCCCGAGCCGCCGAAGCCGCCTCCGAAGGGGTCCGCGTTCGAACCGGACTGGTCCCCGACGTTGCTGACCTCGACGCCCAGGAAGGGCCGGCCGCCGACCTGCACGTTGCCCCCGCCGTGCCCGGCCTCGATCTGCTTGGCGATCGACAGGGCGCTGTTGATGGGGATGGCGAAGCCGACGTTGGACGACGAGTTGGACGAGGAGTTGGACGAATCCTGGGAGCCGCCGGTGGCCGCCGCCGTGGTGATGCCGATGACCTGCCCCGACCCGTTGACGAGCGGGCCTCCGGAGTTGCCGGGGCTGATCGGCGCGTCGGTCTGGATCAGGCCGTTCAGGGTCTCCGAGCCGCCGGCCCCGCCACTGGCGGTGATCGTCCTGCCGAGCGCCGACACCGTGCCTTGGGTCACGGTCGGCGGTCCCTGGAGATCGAGCGCGTTGCCGATGGCGAGGACGGGATCGCCGACGGCCACCTTGGAGGAGTCACCGGGGCTCACGGTCGCCAGCCCGGAGACGCCCTGGATCTGCAGCAGGGCGACGTCGTCCGTCGCGTCCGTGCCCAGCACCTTGGCCGGGTAGCTGTGACCGCGTCCGTCGATCTTCACGGTGATGCTCGACGCGTCCTCGATCACGTGGTTGTTGGTCAGCACCTCTCCAGAGGGCGTCAGGACCATGCCGGTCCCGGCGGCGCCGCCGCCCTGCCCGACGAGGTTCGAGGTCACGTCGACGATGGCCGGGTCCACCCGTGAGGCGATGGCCGAGGCGTCCAATCCGTTGGGAACGCCGGCCGTCGAGGAGGACGAAGATGATGGGGAGGCTGTCACCGGGTTCGAGTTCGAGAGGTCGTTCAGCCCGCGGATCGCGAAAGCGATGGCGCTCCCGACGCCGCCGACCAGCACCACCGCAGCAGCCAGCGCGGCCACGACCACCAGCCACACCCGGCGAGGCCCTCGGGGCGGTCGAGGAGGGGGGCCCCAGGACCCGTACTGCGAGCCGCGGTCCCATCCACCGCCGTAGCCGCCGTGGCCGCCGCCATATCCGCCAGACCCGCCGTATCCGCCGTATCCGCCGTATCCGCCGCCACTGTCGTCCGAGCCGCCACCGCCGGAGGCGCCGGGTTCGCGGTACGCCGGGTGAGGCTCCCAGGCCGGCACCGAGCCGGTGGGCTCGTGCCAGCTGGGCAGCTGGGAAGTCGGCGGCCCCTCGGTCCTCTGCTCTCCCATCGCTACGAGACTCCCATGTTCGTCCACTTTTATCAGCAGCGCCCGGCCACGGTCGTATTCCGTCCGTGTCGTTCGTGTGCGTACCTCGAGTGTGGAGGTCGCCCCTGGGAACGACCTGGGAGATACCTGGGGCCCCTCCAAGAAGTGACCGGACCGGCGATTGAGCGGCGTCGTGGGCCGCGCCATGTCGCGCTGCGGGCCTGATATCGACCGGACTCGGTCGTCCGGTCCGTTTCCGAACCTTCGATGATCGGTCACCACCAGTTCGGCTGCTCGTTGGGCCATCGTCACCTGGCCCTGACATGCTGCTCCCCGGCACCGCGACCCCGCCCTGGCTTCTCGCCAACCAGGTCTCTCCTGCACGCGGACCGTCGGCCCACCCGACCGGGCCGACGGTCCGCCGAGGAGAAGATCCCGGCAAACTTGTCGGTGTAAAGATGGCGGCGTACTGTGGGTGCGTGCCACGCTCAGCGGCGACACGTCCCTACCACCACGGCGACCTGCGCCACGCCGCCATCGAGGAGGCGGTGCGCGCCATCGAAGCAGACGGACCCGGCGCCCTCAGCCTGCGTGATGTGGCCCGACGACTCGGGGTGTCGCACGCCGCCCCCACCCACCACTTCGGCGACAAGGCCGGGCTGTTGACGGCGGTGGCGGCCGAGGGCTTCCGCCTCCTCGCCGACGAGCTGCGCCGGACCTACGAGCGCACCGGTGACTTCCGCGAGATCGGTGTGGCCTACGTCAGGTTCGCGGTCCGACATCGCCCGTATTTCGAGGTCATGTTCCGCCCAGAGCTGTACCGCGACGACGATCCCGAGCTCGCCCAGGCTCGCAAGGAGTCGGCGAGCATGCTGTACGGCCCGGTGGCGGAGCAGCCGAGCGCGGCCGAGGGACGCCAGGTGGTGGAGGCTGGCGTCGCGGCGTGGTCGCTCGTGCACGGGCTGGCCACCCTCTTTCTCAACGGCAACCTTCCGGCCAAGCTGGGGAAGGATCCGGAACGCATCGCCCGCACGGTGGCCGGCTACCTGTTCGGCCCATCCGCCGGCCGTAAGCGCTGATCCTCCTCGACTCTCCTTCACCGACCGGGATCGCCCTCCTCCCACGGACGGTCCTGTGAGATGGGAGCCGGCCACCGTTCCATGAGCTGGCGCCCGTCCACCTCCGCCTGGGCCAGGACGACCTTCCCCCGCCAGGCGTCGGCCTCGGCGTCGGTGGCCAGCCAGCGGATGGCACGGGCGATCTGGTCGGGGGTGCCCGGGCTGAAGTGTCGGCTGTACTGCGTCGCCCGACCTGCCGCCACTGTCCGCTCGGTGATCGTCCACCCCGGGTCGACGCTGAAGATGCGCACGCCGAGCTCGGCGTACTCGACGTGCAGGACCGGTGCCACCCGACCGAAGGCCGCCTTGCTCATGGCATAGCCGAGGCTCCAGCCTCCTTCGCCGACCTTGGCCGGCGGCTGCAGTTGGCCGGCTCCGGACACGAGGTTGACGATCGTTCCGCCGCCACCATCGACCAGGTGGGGCAGCGCCGCCCGTATAAGCGCCAGCTGGGCGACGACGTTGCCCTCGAGCAGGGCCCAGAGCTCGTCGTCGGTCAGGTCCGCGAATCGGGCGAGGCTGCCGGGGCCCTGGTAGATGGCGTTGTTGACGAGCACATCGAGGCGGCCGAACCGCTCGACGGTGACCGCCACCGCGTCGTGCACCGTCGGGCGGTCCAGCAGGTCCATGGTGATGGCGATGCCGGCAGCTCCCTCCCGCTCGACCTGGGCGACCGTCGTGTCGAGACCGCCGGGCAGCGCCAGCCCGGGATCGGTGTCCGAGCGTCCTCGACCGTCCCGTGCCGTGCGCGCCGCGACGGCGATGTCGAACCCGCCGGCCGCGAGGTCCAGAGCCGTCGCCTTCCCGATGCCCCGGCTGGCGCCGGTCACCAGCGCGACGGGGCGTCGGCTTGCCATGCCGGACGAGGCTAGGGCGTGGCGGGGATGTCTCCGTTGCCGTGCTCGAACGGGCTCGTCGTCCGCGGCGCCGCCGTCGACGGCGCCGGCGGGGCGGCCGTCCGGGGTGGCGTCGCCGGCGTGGCGGTCCGCAGCGAGGTGTGCATCAAGTACACCTGGTAGTGGTCGTAGACCGACATCGTGAAATAGATGTCGGGCCCGTCGTTCCACAACGGGGTGATGTAGGGCGCGTAGAGCTGTGGGTACTGGGCTCCGGTCACGACCACCTGGGGAGCTGTCCAGGGGCCGGTCAGCGAGTCGGACATGCGCAGCACGACCTCGCTGGTGGGATCGTCCAGGTAGGTCATGAGCCACTTGTGGTAGTAGGAGTTCCATTGCACCGACAGCTCTCCGACCGGGGAGGGAGCGATGTCCACCGCGGCGGCCGGATCGCCGGTGATCCACGAGCTGCCGTTCCAGTACTGGTAGGCGCCGGTGTCGAGCACCTGGCTCTCGGGCACCCGGGCCAGCTGGAGCGCTCCGTACCGACCACCCGGGATGCCGTAGACGTAGACGTAGCCGTCACCGCCCTTGACGAGCGATACCTGACCGAAGTTGCTGTTCCCCGGCCAGATGGCGCCCGGATCCCTCGTCCAGGTCTGGCCTCCGTCGTCGGAGTAGGCGATTCCCGAGTTGTTGAGCGTCCAGTGTCCCGGCGAGCCCCATTGCTGGACGGACATGTAGTAGAGGAACATCCGGTTACCGACCGAGATGCCGTAGGTGGGGATGAGACCGGCCTCACCGGGGTTGGCAGAGATCAGCTCCTTGGCCGTACCAGAGAGCCCGGTGACCATGCCGGCGAAGTTGAGCCCGTTCACGGGCCTGCCCGCAGAGGGATCGATGAACGCCATGGTGTTGTGGCGATAGTCCGTGTGCTGCGCCGAGAAGAACGGAAAAGCGGCGGGCTGGCCAAAGGTGTCCCCGAAGGTCATGGCCATTTGGCCGTTGGCCGCCAGGAACATGTGCCCGAGGTCGGCCCCGTACACGTCCCATCGTGTGTCGGTGTTGTTGATCGAGCCCGGCCCGTCGAGCTGGGCGATCTTGTAGGTATCCGAGGGGTTGACGCTCAACGGTGGTGACGGATCACACCTCGCCATCGCCTGCCCCGAGCCGAAGTCGTACGTGATCACGCCGAGCTGGAAGATGCTCTCCCGGCCGTTCTGGATGCCGAACTCGTCGCTGGTCGGGTATCCCTCGCAGCTGCGCTCCCATCCCATGCTGGCCCACTTGTCCAAGATGGCCCCGTGAACCGACCACGCCCCAGTGCTCGGCGTCCAGTAGATGGAGCCGTTGCCGCTGAAGTAATTGAAACGGCCGATCCTGTCGGGGGTCCCGGTCTCGTCGGTGACCGGATAGCCGAGGAAGCTCGTCTCCCAGCCGAGGCTGGCCCACTTCTCCCGGATGGCGCCATGGATCGACCAGGCGCCGGTCGATGGCGTCCAGTAGATGGAGCCATTGTTGGCGAAGTGGTTGAAGCGGCCGATGCCGTCGGGTGTCGGCAGCTCGTCGGTGACGGGAAAGCCGAGGAATCCGTACGGCCCTCCCAACGACTGGTACTTGGCGAGGATGGCTCCGCACACCCAGTGGCTGCCCGTCCACGGCGAGCTGTAGAGCTGGCAGCCGGCGGGAGCGGCGCTGGCTGACTTCCCTCCCGAGACGACGGGAAGGCTCAGGCCGGCCAAGGCGACGACGATGAGCGCCGCCCACCGCACGCGGGCGGGCCGGCGTCCATCCGGCAGACGCGCCGAACGTCGCGAGACCTCGAGCACCCGCATCCCCCCCGGGGCCGCCCCGCTCGTCGGAGCCGGCCATAGCGTTACCTGGTCCGATGGTAGCGGGCTCCCTATCCCGACGCCGAGTCGCTCACTGTTACGTCGCTCACTGCTGGGTCGCCCCCTCGCCCAGGCGGGACCGCAGCTCGGACTCGAAGGCGAGGATCTC
>JBPYEZ010000062.1:0-21983 GCA_051984395.1 Acidimicrobiales bacterium
CCCCAGCTTGCCCGCCGCCATCGGCGCTCTCCTCTGACGCCTCCACCGCCAGGGCGAATGGTACGGCCATTTAGACGTTCCTCGCTGCGAAGTCCGGCGCACCCCTCCCCGCTGGGCCGGTAAGGGCGCCCCGAGGACAGCGCCCTTGTGACCAGGAGGAGATGGTCGGAGCGCGTGTGCCTTCCCCTCGTCGGGGCGGAGGGAGGACGGCGACCCCTCCGTGACAAGAGCCGCTGCCCTCCGCTCCGCTCCCGGGGGGCAGCAACGGCGGGGAGGCGCCCCCAGAGGATTTACGAACGGAGCCCAAGATGGGATTGCGGCGAAGCCTTCTGCTGCGAGCTGCCAGGGTGTGACCTGGCGCTCGACCCCGACGGCCTCGGCGTACCGGGCCACGTGTAACCGTTAGGGTGTGCCGGTTCAGGCGATGACCCTCAGACTCCCGACCGATCTCCACGAAGAACTGGAGCGGGTCGCCGCCACGGAGGACTGACCCATTCATTCGCCGGATCTTCGGCGGGAGCTATCGAGGTTGCGCAGGTGGGACGAGGATCGGCGGCCCTGTTGTTGGTTGCCCTGGCTCTTGGCGGAGCCGGGTGCAATGTCAACCAGACCACCCCCCAAGGTGATCCGGCCCGTAATCCCAACATCCAGCAGACTGGCCATGGGCTCATCATCAAGAACTCGGGCGAGCTGCAGCAGGCACTGACCGACGCCGTCAACCGCCACCTCATCAGCCAGCAGAAGGCCGACGCCACGCTGAGCGCCTACAACGTGACGCTCTCCCAGACCGGCGACCCCAGCAAGGCGACGACGGCTGCCAACAACACCCTCGCTCAGCGCTGAGAACAGGGCCAGGCGTGATATCCGGATCCCTCTAGGCCGGTCTTCTGCCAGGCATACGACGGGGCGCGCCAACCCCTAGGGCTGCTGCACGAACTGGCGGGAGGCGGGGTCGTAGTTGAAGAACACCGCCACCTGGTTGCCGGCGGCGCAGTTCGGCGTGCAGGTGTTCGTCTGCGAGACAGGGTGGCCGTCGGTGAAGTGCAGGTCCTGCACCTGGTTCATCACGCCCGAGCTGGTGCGGAAGGGCACGATCTGCCACGTCCCGCCTATGTTGCCCAGCACCGACCCGATGGCTTGGCTGCCGCCCTCCTGCTGGATGAGGAAGTCCGGGTCCTGGCCGCCGGTGACGTTCCCCGTCACGATCGGCGTACCGGCCATGAGGTTGAACCCGAGATCCTGCGAGCTGAGGACGTTCCAGCGGCCGCCGGAGAAGCCGTACACCGTCGCCGTCGAGCTGACCGAGGTCGTGTCGTGAGCGATCACGGCGATCAACCCCTGCGAGGAGTTGACCGGCCCCGAGGTGACGGAGTTCTTCCATTGCCCCAGCAAGGGCTGCAGTGCGGCCGAGGCGGCCGCGGCTGAGCCGGCCGAGCCGGCCGTGGTGGCGGTGGTCCCGGCCGTCGCCGGCCGACTGGAGGACACCGACGTCGAACCGCTGTTCCTCGTGAGGAACAGCACCGACAACCCCACCGCAACGATCACGACGGCCACCGCCGTGAGCACGACCGTCAGTCGCCGGCGGCGCCCGCTGAGCGCCATCGACAGACGCGACCGCCCAGGCTTGGCGGGCTGGAGGCTTTCCGCAGCCGCGCCGCCGGTGTCGGCCGGCGTGAGGATGGTCGAGAGCGAGCCGCCCGACCCATCGCCATCCGCTCCGACCGAGTCGAGCAGGGATCGGCCCATCTCGTCGGCCGACGAGAACCGCCGCTCGGGATCCTTCTCCAGGGCCCTGAGCACGACCCCTTCCAGGCGCGGCGAGACCTCGGGGCGCTGCTGGCGCAGCGGAGGCGGTGCGCTCTCGAGATGCTGGGCGATGACGCCGACCGGCAGCTCCGCCTGGAAGGGAGGGTGCCCGACCAGACAGTGGTAGAGCACGCACCCGAGCGAGTACAGGTCGGTCGCCGGGGTGGCCGGCCGGCTGCCCAGCTGCTCGGGCGACGAGTACGACGGAGTCCCGATGAACGATCCGACGGCGGTGAAGCTCTCGACGTCGCTCGCCGCTCTGGCGATGCCGAAGTCCGCCAGCTTGGCCGTGCCTTCCCGGGTGATGAGGATGTTCGCCGGCTTGATGTCCCTGTGGATGATGCCTCGGGCGTGGGCATGGCTCAGGCCGGCGAGCAGCTCGTTTCCGAGCTTCGAGGCCTCGTCCACCGGCAGGCAGGCAGACGGCGCGCCGAGGCGCGACTGCAGCGACTCGCCCTCGACCAGCTCCATGATGATGTAGTACGCCGCACCGTCGCTTCCCGAGTCGAAGACGGTGACGATGTTCGGATGCTTGAGCGACGCCACGTGGACCGCCTCGCGTTCGAACCGGTCTCGAAAGGATTGGTTCGACGCCAGTTGCTCGCTCAGCACCTTGATGGCGACCTCTCGGCTGAGCCGCCGATCGTGGGCGCGCCAGACGGTGGCCATGGCGCCGGAACCGAGGGCCTCCAGCAGCTCGTACCGCTGGGCCAGGACCCATGACGCCATCGGCAAACCCCTCCCCCTGTCGAACGCCCGCCATCGTTGTGACAAATCGTCGACCCTGCAAGTGCCCGCTCAGGTCCGACGCGGCGCCCACTAGCGTGCAGATGCGTCGGCTACGGTCCCCGCGCCGGGTGGCCAGGGCGAGCCGCAGGAGCGTCCGTGAGCCAGGTCAACGAGTACCGCCAGCACCGGTTCGTCCGCCCGTCAGGGGCGACGGAGCTGTTGCTCATCAGGCACGGGGAGTCCGAGCCGGCCCGTCCCGGCGAGCCGTTCCCCATGGTGGACGGCCAGGGAGACCCCGGCCTGCACCCCGAGGGCCACGAACAGGCGCAGCGATTGGCCGGGCGGCTCCAAGCCGAGGACATCGCCGCCATCTACGTGAGCACCCTGCGCCGGACGACCCAGACGGCGACGCCGTTGGCCGAGCGCCTGGGGCTGTCTCCGATCGTCGAACCAGACCTGCGGGAGGTGTACCTCGGGGAATGGGAGGGGGGCGCCCTCCGGCGCCACGTCGCCGAGGGACACCCGCTCCTCCAGCGAGTGTTCGCCGAGCAGCGCTGGGACCTCATCCCCGGCGCCGAGCCCGCTCAGGCGTTCGCCGCCCGGGTTCGTGGTGCGATCGAGAGGATCGCCGATCGCCACCACGACCAGTGCGTCGCCGTGTTCAGCCATGGCGGAACGATCGGCCAGGTGCTCGCCCATGCCTGCGGGTCCCGGGCCCTCGCCTTCACCGGATCGGACAACGGGGCCATCTCCCATCTCGTGGTGACAGGAGACCGCTGGGCCATACGCTGCTTCAACGACGCCGGCCATCTTCGTCCCGCCTTCAGCACCGCCTCCGAGCCCCTGACATAGCAGGACCGTCCGTGTCGGTCGCCTCGAGCTAGCGCGGCGCCGCCCGTCGACGGCCCGGGGTGTCGCGGTGACGGCTCACCTGACCACCACGGTGCCGACCATGTTGATGTGGATGGTGCACCGATAGTGGTAGACGCCCGGCGTGTCGAAGGTGTGGAAGTAGGTGCCCGTGATCTTGGTCGAGCTGTGGAACGTGTCGAAGGTCACGTTGTGGGGGACCTGACCGTCGTTCCATTTCCACTCGACGGTCTGGCCCCTGCTGATGGTGACGACCGCCGGCGCAAAGCTGATGTTGACCAGGGTGACCGTGGCCGCCACCGGCCCCGTGGGGGGTGGAGAGTCGGACGAGCCGGACGCCGACTGGACCGGGATGTTCTGGGTCGCCGAGCACGCGGCCGTCGCCATCAGGGCGAGCGTGGCCGCGATCAGGGTCAGCCGCTGACCGTTCATCGCTTCATCCTTCCAGGCCCCCACGTCCAGAGTGAACTCCCGGTCCCGCCGCTCAGGTCGGCTGTTCCGGGCCAGCGCGGGACTCTAGCCACCGCTTCAACCCGGCCGCGTTCGAGTGGACCCCGTTGAGCGTCTCGAGCTTCTCCCGGTGGGCCGGGTCGATCTTCTCGAGGTCGGCGCCGAAGGCCTGGCCCAAGGCGTCGGCGATATCGCGGCCCTGGCGCCAGGCCCGCTCGGCCTCGTCCGCCCACGCCTGCAGAACGACCTCCGCCTCGGCCAACAGGTCGTCGGGCTCGGACAGGACGCCGTAGTGGGCCAACGCCAGCGCCGCGGGCCGACGCTCGGCGAAGCGATGGAGCGAGTGCAGGGCCTGATCGAGGTCGAAATCGGGAGGGGGCGCGGCAGGACGGAGCACGCCCGCGTCGGGCAGGCGCACGCCGACGGCGTCACCGGCGAAGAGGATGCCGCTCTGGGAGTCGTGCAGCCCCAGGTGGTGCCGGGCGTGGCCGGGTGAGTCGATGGCCGTGAGGACCCGGCCCGCCCCGACCTGTATCGCCTCGCCGTCGCCCAGGACGTGGATCCGCTCCGACGGAGTCGGGTCGAGCCGCCCATAGAGGGAATCGAGGAGGTCGCCGTAGACCCGAGCGGCCGAGTCCACCAGCCGACCGGGGTCCACGAGGTGGCGAGCGCCCTTCTCGTGCACATAGACGGTCGCTCGCGGGAAGGCCTTGGCGACGTCACCGACCCCGCCGGCGTGGTCGAGGTGGATGTGCGTCACGGCGACCCCGGCCAGGTCGTCGGCGGCCATCCCGAGCTCGTCGAGCGCCGACAGCAGAACGGGAACCGAGCTCTGGCTACCCGTCTCCACCAGCAGCGGCGCGGGTCCGTCGACGAGGTAGCCGGCGGTGACGCGATCCCAGCCTCCCAGCCTGGTGTCGATCTCGGTCACTCCCGGCGCGATGGTCGTCGCCACGGCCACCGACGTTAGCGTGGGTGGTGTCGGCCCCCGAGCGGCGGCCACCGCAGTCCGATCGTGACTACTTGGCCCTGATCGAGTCCCGGCTGTGACTTCCGGAGAGACACTGAGCCGCGCTCACCAACGACATATGGGAGAAGGCTTGCGGGAAGTTCCCGACGAGACGACCCGCCTTGGTGTCGTACTCCTCGGCCAGCAGCCCCAGGTCGTTGGCGAGGCCCAACAACCGCTCGAAGAGCGCACGGCCCTCGGCGCTGCGCCCACTGAGGGCCAGGTTCTCGGCCATCCAGAAGGAGCAGGAGAGAAAGGCGCCCTCCCCGCCGCTCAGCCCGTCGACGTGCGCGGCGTCGGCGGCCTGGTAGCGCAGGACAAGGCCGTCGTCGAGCAGCTCGCGAGAGATGGCATCGATCGTGGCCACCATGCGGGGGTCGGTCGCGGGCAGGAACCCCGCCAGCGGCATCATGAGCACGCTGGCGTCGAGCTCCCTGGCCCCGTAGTACTGGGTGAAGGCTCCCACGTCGGCGTTCCAGCCCTTGGCCAGGACCTCCTCGTGGATCTCACGGCGCAGGGCCCGCCACTGGTCGACCGGACCCTTGACGCCGTAGCGCTCGACGCTCCTGACGGCCCGGTCCATGGCCACCCAGGCCATGACCTTCGAGTGGGTGAAGTGACGTTGGGGGCCGCGCATCTCCCAGATGCCGTCGTCGGGCTTCCGCCATCCTGACTCGAGGAACTCCATCAGCTTGAGCTGGAGGTCCCACGCCGCCGGCTGAGGTTCGATGTCTCGTTCTCGCGCCAGGTACAGCGCGTCCATCACCTCGCCGTAGACGTCCAGCTGGTACTGGCCGGAGGCGGCGTTCCCCACCCGCACCGGGCTCGCCCCCTCGTAGCCGCTCAACCAGCTGACCTCGTACTCGTCGAGGCGACGCTCGCCCGCGGGGCCGTACATGATCTGCAGGTCGGCCGGGTCGCCGGCCACCGCTCGCAGGAGCCAGTCCCGCCAGGCCGAGGCCTCCTCCTGGTAGCCCGCCACCATGAGCGAGTCCAGAGTGAGGGTGGCGTCCCGCAGCCAGCAGTAGCGGTAGTCCCAGTTGCGTATCCCGCCCAACTGCTCGGGCAGGGACGTGGTGGCGGCGGCGGCGATGCCTCCCGTAGGGGCGTAGGTCAGGGCCTTGAGCGTGAGCAGGGAACGAAGCACCGCGTCGCCCCAGTCGCCCTTGTACGTACAACGGTCGGCCCACTGCTGCCAGTACCGCTCGGTCTCGAAGACGACGTAGTGGGCGTCGGGCGGACGTGGCGGCGGCTGGTGCGACGGATAGAAGGCCAGCATGAACGGGACCCGCTGGTCTTCACCCACCGTGAACTCGGCCACCGTGGTGAAGTCCTCCCCGTGGGCGTGAACGGGCGTCCACAGGCACAGCGCCGCGGGCCCGGCAGTAGCCGTCAGCCGCCCGTCGATGCGCCGCACCCACGGCCGCACCCGCCCGTAGTCGAACCGCATGACCAGCTCCATGCGCATGCGCACGCGCCCGCTGACCCCTTCGATCAGACGCGTGACCTCTGGGTGGCGTTCGCGGACCGGCATGCAATCGACGAGGCGAACCGTCCCCTCGTCGGTGTCGAACTCGGTCTCGAGCACCAGCGAGTCGCCCCTGTAGCGGCGGCGGGTGGCGCGCACCGGCGCGACCGGCGCCAGCTGCCAGTAGCCGTTCCCGTCGTCTCCGAGCAGCTTGGCGAAGCACGCCTGCGAGTCGAAGCGGGGAAGGCACAGCCAGTCGATCGAGCCGTTGCGCCCGACGAGAGCCGCGGTATGGGTGTCGCCGATGATCCCGTAATCCTCGATACGCAGAGCCACGGGGCAACCTTACCGACGGCCTGCCGCCCTGGACGATGACCCGTGCGGCGTGCCGCCCGAGGCTCAGCCGGCGCAGGCGCCGGTGCCGCTCGGGGCGTTCGTGAGCTCGGCCTGGTGGACCCTCGTGTCCACTCCCGGCGAAGCCAGGGCGTAGCCGATGTTGGGATCCGCCGCCGAGCGGGAGAAGACCACCCCGATGACGGTGCCGTCCGGCTCGACCAGCGGACCGCCCGAGTTGCCCGGACGAACGACCGCCTGCAGCTCGTAGACCGGCCGGGTGGTGAGGCCCTGGCCGTAGATGTCGCGTCCGGTGGCGTCGAACTCCTGCATGACCCCGGCCGGCTCGACGTCGAAGGGCCCGCCACCGGGGAAGCCGAGGACGGCCCCCTGGGTGCCCCGTCCCACGTTGCTGGCGAGCAGGCGAAGAGGCGGGTCGTTGAGCCCGGTCGTGCGCAGCACGGCGAGGTCGAAGGCCGGGTCGAAGAGGACGGGCACGCTGCGATGGGACCCGGCGCGGTCGTAGACCCTGGGGCTGAGGATGCCGGCGACGACGTGGGCGTTGGTCACGACGACGTTCGGCGCCACCACGAACCCGGAGCCCTCCTGGACCTGTCCGCACCCGACGCCCTGCACCTTCACCGTGGAGGGCCCCGCGGCCAGGGTCGCCGCTCGTAGCGCCGGTGCCGTCGGCAGGGTGACCGGCCCCGTGGTGGCGGGGGGCAGCTGGGCGAAGACGGTGGGGAAGCCCTCGGTGTTGATGAGCTTCTGGATGCGGGCGAAGACCGACGGGGCCGGCGGGAGGACCCCGTCGAGCGCCCCGAGGATCGCCGACCCCCGGATCTCCGAGCTCAGGCGGGGGGCGGGGGCGCTGACCAGGATGCTGGCCACGAGCCAGGAGGCGAGCAGGGTGGCCACGAAGGCGATGACGGCACCGAGGCCGGCGTCGGCGGCGGCGAGCCGGGCCCGGTTGAGCAGGCGCCAGAGGCGAACACCGAACACACGGCCGATGCCGCCGAGTATGGCCGCCAGGCCGAAGACGACGACCAGGGAGACGGTGGCCTTGGCGACCGAGCCGGACACGGCGTTGGCGACCGTGGGCGCCAGCAGCGCGCCGAGGAACAGACCCAGCCAGAAGCCACCGAACGACAGCACCTGTATGGCGGCGCCGAGCCGGACGCCGTGCACGATCGAGGCGACCAGGAGAACCAGGAGGACGATGTCGACGAGATTCACAGGAAGGCCATGAGCGGGGTGATGGCGGCGAGGGTAGACCGCCTCAGGGTCCGGGAGGGCATCGCCGCCGGTGGGCCCGACCCCACCCAAGGCGCGTCGTGGACGTTGCCTATATTCGCCACGCACGCCCATGTTTCCTCGGGACCGGGGGCCGAAACCACCTCCGACGAGCCCGCACACCCCGCCGGGCCGGGCAAGAGGTCGGGTGCGATGCTGATCACATGGTGCAGGTTCCGGACGCCCGCTTCGAGGAGCTGGTGGCCGAGGCCCTCGACGGTCTCCCACCCGAACTGGGCCGGGCCATGGACAACGTGTCCGTCTTCGTCGAGGAGCGGTCCCGGCGGGGTCAGCTCCTCGGCCTGTACGAGGGCGTTCCGCTCACCAAACGGAGCTTTGGCTACTCCGGCATGGTCATGCCCGACCGGATCACCATCTTTCGCCAGACGATCCTCGCCACCTGCGAGACCGAGGAGGAGGTCGTCCGCCAGGTTCGCCGGACGGTCGTCCACGAGGTGGCCCACCACTTCGGCATCGACGACGCCAGGCTCACCCAGCTCGGTTGGGACTGAGTCAGGTCGGGCCCCGCCTCAGGTCACGAGACCAGCCCGGTCGGGCAGCTGACGCCGGTGCCTCCGATGCCGCAGTAGCCATAGGGGTTCTTGGCCAGGTACTGCTGGTGGTAGTCCTCGGCGTAGTAGAAGGTGGGGGCCTCGCGGATATCGGTCGTGATCGCACCGTGCCCCGCCGCCGTCAGCACCCCCTGATAGGCGTCCCTGGAGCTCTCCGCCTCCTTCTGCTGGACCGGAGAGAAGGTGTAGATGGCCGAGCGGTACTGGGTACCGACGTCGTTGCCCTGGCGCATGCCCTGGGTGGGGTCGTGGTTCTCCCAGAAGATCCGTAGCAACGCCTCGTAGCTGGTGCGCTTCGGGTCGAACACGACCAGCACCACCTCGGCGTGACCGGTGCGTCCCGAGCAGACCTCCTCGTAGGTCGGGTTGGGCGTGAAGCCCCCGGCGTAGCCGACGGCGGTGGTGAAGACCCCGTCGACCTCCCAGAACTTCTTCTCCGCCCCCCAGAAGCAACCCATGCCGAACACCGCCTGCTCGAGGCCCTCCGGGAACGGAGGCTCGAGCTGGTTGCCGTTCACGGCGTGGTGATCGGGCACCGGCATGTGGCCCGATCTCCCGGCGAGCGCCTTGCTCTCGTCGGGCATGTCGGTCTTGTGCCGACCGAACAGCATGGTTCGTCCCCTCTCTGGTGGCGGCGTCCTCGCTCGTGACAACGCCGAGGCCGGCACCATCGTTCCCCTTGCCGCTGGCGGCGCCGCTCCTCGGCCGGTCCCCGGCTCCGCCACCGGCCGTCGGCGAACGCGCCCGCAAAGCTACAGTCGGGCCATGACCACCATCGATCTCCCGCGGGCCCTGCACCGGGCCGAGGGCGACCTCCCCTTCGTGGATGCTGGCGACGGGGTGCAACTGCAGCTGCTGCAGGTCGACGTGGAGCAGGGTCTGTGGGTCGTCAGGACGCGCTTCGAGCCCGGCACCACCATCCCCACCCACAAGCACACCGGCCCTGTCCATGCCGTGACCCTGGCCGGGAGCTGGAAGTACCTCGAGTACCCCGAGGTCAACACCCCCGGCTCCTATCTCTACGAGCCGGCCGGCTCGATCCACACCCTCACCGTCTCCAGCGAGGTGCAGGGTCTGACCGACGTCTGGTTCGCCATCCACGGCGCCAACCTCGACCTCGACGCCGATGGCAACGTGACGTCGGTGGTCGACGCGGGCACCGTCCGCGACGGCTATTTCGCCCTGTGCGAGGGCTACGGGCTCGGCCGGCCCGACGTCATCGGCGCCTGAAAAACACTTCCGTACCCAAGCGGTACGCTAACGTACCCGTTCGTGCCGGCAGGGCTCGACAGCGACATCCTGCTCGGACCGCTGCCCGCGGGCAGGCACCGCCTGGGGCGCGAGGTCGTCGAGGCGTCACAACGGGCCCGCCTGCTCTCGGCGATGACCGAGGTGGTGACGAGGCAACCCTACGGCGAGGTGACCGTGGCCGACGTCGTGGCCCAGGCGGGCGTGTCACGTCGGACCTTCTACGAGCAGTTCCCCAGCAAGCTGGATTGCCTCGTCGCCGCCTACGAGGACGGGACCGACCTCCTCATCCGGGCGATCGCCGCCGCCGTCGCCGGCCGGCAGGGCTGGAGGGACCGGCTGGGGGCGGGAATCGCCACCTACCTCGCCAACCTGGGGTCCTCCCCTGGCTTCGCCCGGATCTTCGCCCTCGAGATCGCCACAGCGGGCGACGCCGCCCTCGAGCACCGTCGGAGGGTGCACCGCCGGTTCGTCGGGCTGTACCGGGAGCTGAACGCCACCGCTCGCGCCGAGGACCCCGAGGTTCGCACCGTGGCCGACGAGGAGCTTCTGCTCGTCGTGGCCGGCACCGAGCACCTCGTCGCCGAGCACCTCCACCGGCAGAACCCGGTGGAGCTCCCCGTCCTTGCCCCCGTGGTCGTCTCGGTGGTGTCGTCGCTGCTGCTGGCGTCGTAGCTCAGGGCGTGGGTCGCGAGACCGACTGCGCCCCGAGAGATGCTGGCGGCTCCTCGGCCGGGGCCCGATCCGCGATCGGCTCCGACGCCCGCTGGCGGCGTTCCCACCACCACGCGGCCAGGAGCCCGAGCCCGATGCAGTTGATCAGGTCGAACGGAGTCCGCACCCGTGGTGGCGCCAGCAGGAGCAGGCTGGCAGCGGTGAAGTAGGCGCTCACGGCGATGAGGAGAACCGTCGACCGCTGCCGGCGAGCCACGACCAGCCCGGCGATACCTCCCACGGTGAAGAGGTAGAACTCCGGGAGCGCCCAGTGGCGCACGGTGATGTTGCGTCCGTCGAGGCGCTCCGCCGAGTCGCCGGTCGTCGGGACGAGCTCGAACCAGGACTTGCTGTTCGAGCCGATGACGCTGAACACGTACAGCGGGTCGTGCTCGAGGCCGGCGATGCCCCGGTCGGTCAGCGTCCGGCTCCACTTGACCTCGTCGAACTGCAGGAGACGCAGGTCCTGGAACCTTGGGTCCTTGACCGGATCGACGAAGCTGCCGGTCTGCTGCGCCTGCGTGGAGTACATGGCAGCCAGGTTGAAGCCGTTGGACGTGAACGTGACCGGCGAGCCGAGCTGGACCTCGTTGCGGATGACCCACCCGGAGAAGAGCAGGGCGACCACGCCCAGGAAGTAGAGCGCCCGGCGCCAATCGAGCGTCCACCACAGCCACAGCGCGGCGACGAGCGCGAACCCCTGGGCGCTGGGCCGGGTGAGGATGAGCACGCCCGAGGTCAGGCCGGCGAGCACGGGCCGCCTTTCCACCAGCAGGAGCAGGGTGCCGGCCAGCAGGACCATCGAGAGCGACTCGGTGAGCAGCGTCACATCGTCGGCCACCAGGGGCAGGCAGACAGCGACGGCCAGAGCGGCCACCACACCGGCCACCGGGCCGGCCAGGCGGCGGGCCAGACGCTCGGTGAGAAGGACGGCGGCCACGCCCGTGATCAGGCTGAGCGCCTGCCCGGCCCCGACGGACGACCCGAACACGAAGAACCAGAAGCCGAGGACCAGCGGGTAGACAGGTGGACGGAAGGCCGAGGCATGCGTGACCAGCGAAGGGAACGTCATCGCCAGCCCGTTGCCGTGGACGAGGTTCCAGGCCAGCTCCGAGTACTGTCCGGCGTCGCTGATGGGGTGGTAGCCGGGAATGGCGAGCGTCCAGTACGCCACCCGGGCCACCACCGCGATCAGCACCAGCAGCGCCGTGCACCGCCAACCCGTCAGCCACGATGGTCCGGCGCGGACGGGCGCGCTCACCGTTGTCGGGGCCGACGCCGTCACCTCCCTCCCGAGGCCCCAGGCTCCCGGGCCGACGGGCCCCCCGCTGTCGGTGCCGGCGAGATCAGCGCTCGCGCCAGCTCGGAGAGCGAGGTCACGTGGTCGTGGTCGGCGTCGGGACACCACCGGTACGGATCGAGGTGCACCGGGCGGAGACCGGCCGCTCGAGCCCCGTTGACGTCGAAATGGACCGTGTCGCCCACGTAGATGCAACCCTCGGGCGGGAGGCCGAGGGCGTCGAGCGCGAAGGCGAAGATGGCCGGATCTGGCTTCTCCACCCCGACCACGTCGGAGTCCACCACCACCGCCACCCGGGCGGCCGGGCCATCGTCGGCAGTGCAGATCCGATGCTCGGCCAGCTGCTTCTCCATGGTCCCGGTGGCGTTCGAGACGACGGCCAACGGATAGCCGGCAGCCTGCAGGTCGAGAAGCGTCGCCGCCGCATCGGGAACGGGTACCCATGGAAGGCGCAGATACACCTCCTCGACCAGCGACACGGCGCTGTCGAGCCGATCGTCAGCGACGCCGGCCACCCGAGCCATCACCCGGTCGACGGCAGGCCAGTACGGCCCTCCGAGGCGATCGACCTCGCGCATGCTGGCGTAGTGCGCCCGCCGGCACGTCTCGTCGTCCGGTGTCCCCCCGATGGACGCCAACGCACGCCGCAGCTGGGCCGGGTCGGGAAGCAGCAGGACCCCTCCGGCGTCCAGGAGGACCGCCTCGATCGGGCCGTCGCCGAATCGCACGGATAGAACCTAGTGCTGGCTCTGGGTGACGTGGCCCCAACGACGATCGTCGCCGCCGAGGCCCCGAGGAACCGCCGGCTCTGGCTAGGAGGCCCGGCGGTGGTCCGTGGCCAGCTCCTGATAGCGGAACATCTGCGGGCAGAAGAGGCAGACACCCAGCTCGTGGGACGGCGACCGGTCCCCGGCGACAACCGAGAACCGGACCAGCTCCGAGTGACACCGTGCACATCTCACAGGTAGGACGGTAGGCCCGAATCCTGACGATCGGCTGACGCGTTCTGGACGACTTGCTGACGAACATCCCGGGAACACGGACAGCTGTCTCATGGCCCTCGTTCCTTGGATGTCCCGGCCGTACCCGACACGAGGCGGAGGTGTGCGGGGGTGGCCCGAATCAGCCTCCCCCCGAGAGGGGATGCTCGCTAGCCTTGTTGCCGTGGGGCGAGGGACCACGTGCCTCAACGGCCACGAGGTACGGCCGGGCAACCGGTTCTGCACCGAGTGCGGGACCCGGATGGCCGGCCGCTGCATGAGAGGCCACGAGGTTCATCCTGGCAACCGGTTCTGCACCGAGTGCGGGGCCCGCATGCCAGCTCGGTGCGCCAACGGCCACGAGGTCGATCCTGGGAACCGGTACTGCACGTACTGCGGGCTGGCGATGCAGGCCCGCTGTGTCAACGGGCACGAGGTTCACCCGGGCAACCGGTTCTGCACCGAGTGCGGGGCCCGGATGCCAGGTCGGTGCGCCAATGGCCACGAGGTGGCCGCTGGCAACCGGTTCTGCACCGAGTGTGGGCTGAGCGTGCTGGCTGCGTGCCCGAATGGTCATGACGTGGACGCAGCCCATCTGTACTGCACCGAATGCGGAACGCCGATGCCGGGGCTGTGCCCGAACGGCCACGTGGTCCAACCGGCCCAGAGGTACTGCACGGTGTGCGGGATCGGCCTGCTCGGCCTGGCGCCCGGTCCCCTTGCCTTGCCGCCGGGCCCGGACCCGCACCGGCCCCCCTGGCCGGCTGGGAAGGTCGAGGAGCCGACGAACGGCACGTTCTCGATCGGAGCACTCCCCGCCCCGGTCGTGAGCTCGCCGGGGTCGCACCGTCCCGGCAGCTCCGCTGCCCGCCAGCGGCGCTCCCGCTTCGCCCGTCGCTGACGGGCGCCGCCGGAGACGGGATCAGACGCCGCTTGGCAGTGCCTGGGCGGCGGCGCTCTCCCGGACCTCGTCCATCGCCCGGGTGAGCTCGTCCAGGGTGGTGAGCTCGCGGCCCACGAGAGCCGTGAGCAGGCGCTCCACCGGTACGGCAACCGAGGCGTCCACCTCGGACGCCAGGCCCCAGATCTCGAGCAGGGGGTCGATGACTCGACTGGCCGAGACCACCGGATCGCGGGAACTGAGAAAGTCGTCGATTCTCTGGTCCAAGAGACGAATGCTCTGGTCCACCACGAACTGACCTCCTCGTTCGTCAGGGAGTCGCCTGCGTGCTCGCAGACCCCATTGTGACTGACCCGAACCGCTCTGTGCGCGCAACACCGTGGGCTCAGATGTTCATTCCCTTTACTAGTCCTTCCCGACGACCCCGATGGTGAACCCCACTGGACGGCGATCATCGAGTGGCGGATGTCACAGGTACCCTGATCGCCCGCCCGTACCGGGGCGCTCAGGGTTTCCCCGGGGGAGCCGACGCCACCAGCCATACTTTGCTTCGATGTCCGATCGCGGCGAGGCGGCCACTCCGGGCTTGGGCTCTGCAGCAGAAGACCCCGAGGAGCGCAGGTTCGACTACGACCGCACCGTGGCGCTCAGCGACGGCGTCTTTGCCATCGCGCTCACCCTGCTCGTGCTCAACGTCACGCCTCCCTTGCTGGGTCCCGGGCACGAAGGGGTGCTCGGGAGCCGCCTTCTGGACCACGGGCAGGAGTACTACTCGTACGCGCTGGGCTTCGCGGTGATCGGGCTGCTGTGGGTCCGCCACCACACCTTCTTTCGCGGGGTCGACCGTATCGACACCGCCCTCACAGTGCTCAATCTCGTCTATCTCGGCCTGGTGGCGTTCCTGCCCTTCCCCACGAGGATCCTGGGGCTGTACGGACACCAGCCCGCAGCCGTCGTCCTGTACGCGGTGACGGTGGCGACGGTCTCGATCTTCGCCCGGCTGATGACGGTTCACGCCGTGCGGTCGGGGCTGCTGTCGGATGCCGGCCGCCGCGAGGTCAGGCGTCGCCAGCACTGGATCATCGTGCCCGCGGTGTTCCTGGTCTCGATCCCCATCGCCTTGGTGGACACGAGAGCCGCCATGTACTGCTGGGCGCTCGTGGTCGTCCTGCCGATGATCTATCGCCGCTTCATCACGCTGAGCTAGAGGCGGGATCCGAGCAGCTCCGCCATCCCGTCGACGCTGTCGACCATGAGGTCGGTCTCGGTGACGAGCGCACCGGCATCGGGATCGGCGCAACGTCGCCCGCGCTCGTCGATCGCCCTCGTGAACACGACATGGGCCCGACGAACGGAGAGCCTCGGAGGCGGGTCACCGGTTCGGATGCTCGATGCCACGCACCTCATCGCCGCGTCCAGATCGTCGGCGAGGCAGTCCAGCGGCGGGAGCGGACGCCGAGCGCCGTCGGGCAGATGGACAAAGAGGGTGACGGCGGCGAGCACGTATCGATGAACACCCGACACGATGCCGAGCGCGAGTTGAGCATCGATGGGACCGCGGTGCGAGGGCTCTCCCAGCATCCGGGTGACCGATGCTTCCGCGTTCGATCGGGCGAGGGCGGCGGCGCGCCGCGCTGCTTCGAGGCCGGACGGATCGGGCTCCGTGGGGTCGGCATAGGCGCGCAGGATCATCGTGCCGAACCGGCTCTCGGCGTCGACCAGCCGGGCCAGGCGCTGCGGTATGCCGGTCGACTCCCAGGTCGGCCACACGGCGTAGGCGAGCAGGGCCAGGGCACCGCCGATAGCGGTGTCGAGAGCACGATCGGCAACCGCGCTGTTGGCGGGCACACCCCCGAAGGCGACGAGGAACACCACCAGAGCGGTGAGGAAGATGGCGTAGACGCCGTAGTTGGCGGCGTAGAAGGTGAAGGCCCCCCACGCCATGATCACGACGAGGACGGTCAGCGCGGCCGGACCGGGATGGAGCGTGGCCGCGAGCAGCGTCGCCAGCACCGCGCCACCGAGCGTGCCCCCGACCCGTCCCAACCCCCGGACGAACGTGGTCGAGAAGTCGGGCCTCAGCACCATGAGGACCGTCACGGGCACCCAGTAGCTCCGGGTGCCAGGAAGAACACGGTACAGCGAGGTCGCGAGACCGAGGCTCACCGCCAACCGGATGGCATGCCGGCAGGCCGACGAGGACAGGGCCAGGTTGGCACGCAGCTCCACGGCGACGAGCCGCAGTCGGCCCACCGAGGCGTGCCATCGAAGCTCGGGCGCCCGATCGTGGACGGCTGGGTCGGCACCGCGATCGTCCGTTGGCGTCGTCACCATCCGCACGACCGAACGCAGCTGACCGAGTAGGGCTGTGGCGTCGGCGACGGCGTCGGCGACGGCGTCGTCCGGCACTCCCTCTGGCGCCTCTTCGCTGGAGGCCGCAGCGGGCGCGTCCGGCCTTCGGGCCCGTGCGGTCACCTCGGCCCCTCGCTCCAGGTCGTCGGCGGCCTGGCGCAGTCGGCGTCGGGACGCGGCGAGCCGGGTCGGCGGATGACGGCCCTCGAGTGCAGCAGCGACGTCCTGGAGCACCTCGGCCGCCGCCGTGGCGACGGCGCTCACGCGGGCGACCGGCTCGACCGCACCCGCATCGTCGAGCCTGGCTCGATCCTGGCACAAAGCCGTGAGGCGACTACGGATACGAAGCGCTTCGTCGTAGAGGGCTCGGAACTCGACCACGGCGTGGCGGCGCAGGAAAGGCTGTGGATCGTCGAGGGCGCGCTGGGCGTTGGCAAGGATGTCGGGATCGGGGACTTCACGCGACCCGGTACCGAGATCGGCGGCGTAGTCAGCAAGCGTGCGGTATGTCCGACCGAGGACCCGCCGCTCCACGGGGAACCGCTCGAGGGGCCACGCCGCAACAAGGAGCGCCGTCTGGAAGAGGCCCCCGACGAGCACCAGGGCGGATGTGACGAGCGCCCCTCCGACGGTCGTCGGGAGCTGGCCGGCGACGAGGAGCGACAACAGCGACACGACCCCGACGATGGCCGGTCCGGGCCCCAGGACGACGAGGAACCCGGCGACGAAGCCCGCCACCGTCGTCACCGTCACGGTGGCAACGGTGCCGTGGGCAGCCAGGGCGCCGACAAAGTGGCCGGCGGCAACTCCAACGCTGGCCAGCAGCATCGCCACGGCTCGTTTTCGATAGCCCTCGACGAAGGACGGGAAGCTCGTCAGGAACGCCCCGCCGGCGACGGCCGCCCCGCTCCCCGGGTGCCCGAGCGCCTCGCCGGCCGCCAAGGGTATGGAGATGCTCGCCGCGCACAAGAGCGCATTGGCGGGTGACAGCTTGGCCCGCTCGATGCGCAAGGTCCTGCGGAGCACCGCCGCCGAGGTCGACCCCACCCGCGAGATTGTGACCGAAGTGCACCGACGACGCTACGACGTCGCGTTCACCCGACGAGGCCGACCTCGACGACACCCCGGCACACCCTTGTTCGAAAGGTCTCCACCACCACGGTCGGGTCCTCGACGCTGCGTCCCAGCCGCAGATCGATGCGCTGTTTGTACATGGGCGATGCCACGACCACGGCGTCGCCGACGGAACCGACGATTCCCCGGGCGAGGACGTTGGCCTCGCTGAACGGGTCACGGTTGGCGATGGCCAGCACCTCGTTGTCCGGCATCACCCGGTACAGCGCGATCTGTCTGCCCTCGACGAGGGCGGCGACGCCCCGCTGCGGGATGAGATCCTCGAGCTCGCACACGGGCACCCACCGCTGATCGTTCATGCGTTCATCTCCGAGGGGCGACCGCCGATTCCGACGAGGACGGGCTCTACCTGCGACGCGCCAGCCGGGCCGCATACGTCGCCGGCGTCGCCCGGACGTCGGGGCCGGCGTTGGCCTCGTTCCCGAGCGAAGACGATGTCGGGGTCGGGCTCGTCGCTGTTCACGAAGGTCCGGAACTTCCGCAAGCGGTCCGGGTCAGCCAGCGTCTCGGTCCATTCGCACCGGTACTGCGCGACGTGTCGCTCCATCTCGGCCTCGAGCGCGGCACAGAGGCCGAGAGAATCGTCGACTACGACGCTGCGCAGGTGGTCGACACCTCCGTCCAGCTTGTTCAGCCAGGGCGCCGTTCGCTCGAGCCGGCCGGCGGTCCGGACGTAGTACATGAGAAACCGGTCCAGGTAGCGGATCAGGGTCTCGGTATCGAGGTCCTCCGCGAACAGAACGCCGTGCTGCGGCCGCGCTCCCCCGTTGCCGCAGACATACAGGTTCCAGCCTCGCTCGGTGGCGATCACCCCGAAGTCCTTGCTCTGGGCCTCGGCGCATTCACGGGTGCAACCCGACACCGCGGCCTTGATCTTGTGAGGCGCCCGAAGGCCTCGGTAGCGCCGCTCGAGCTGGATGGCCAGGCTGGTCGAGTCCTGCACGCCGTAGCGGCACCAGGTCTGCCCGACGCAGGACTTCACCGTGCGAAGCGACTTCCCATAGGCGTGGCCGGACTCGAGGCCGGCATCGATGAGGCGTTCCCAGATACGCGGCAGGTCCTCGACCCGGGCGCCGAACATGTCGACACGCTGCGCGCCGGTGATCTTGGTGTAGAGGTCGAACTCCTCGGCGACCTCGCCGATGGCGACGAGCTGGCGCGGAGTGATCTCGCCGCCCGGTACGCGCGGCACCACCGAGTAGGTGCCGTCCCGCTGGAGATTGGCGAGGAAGTGATCGTTGGTATCCTGCAACGACGCCTGCTCCCCATCCAGGATGTGCCCGCTTCCCACCGTGGCGAGGATCGAGGCGACGGCGGGCTTGCAGACGTCGCAGCCGCGCCCCCGGCCATGGGTCGCCAGCAGGTCGGCGAACGATCTCGCCCGCGAGACCTGGACGATGTCGAACAGCTCCTGACGGCTGAACGGGAAGTGCTCGCAGAGATGGTCGGTGACGGCCATGCCCGCCTTTGCCAGCTCGTCCCTCAGGATGTCGGTGACGACCGGCAGGCAGCCGCCACATGAAGTGCCCGCTCGGGTCGCCGCCTTCACCTCGCCGATCTCGCTGAACCGACCCGAGCCAATGGCGTCGCAGATCTCCCCCTTGCTCACGCTGTTGCAGCTGCACACCCGAGCCGTCGGCGACATGTCGGTAGCTCCCGGAACGGATCCGCCCCCTTCCCGGGCCGGTCCCAGCATGTCCTGCGGTCGGGCGGGAGTCGGCAGGTCGCCCCGCCCCATCAGGTGCAGAGCCTGGTACTGCGATACGTCGCCGACGAGGATCCCACCGAGCACCGGTCCGCCACCAGCGCCCACCACGAGCCGCTGGTAGACGTCGTCGACCGGGTCCGAGTACACGACCGACTCTGCACCCGGCGTCGCCGCGAAGGCATCACCGAAGCTGGCCACGTCCACGCCGAGCAGCTTGAGCTTCGTGGAGCAGTCGGCGCCGGTGAAGTCGCTGGGCCCACCCAGCAGCCGGTCGGCGACGACCCGGGCCATGTCGTAGCCGGGTTCGACCAGGCCCCAGATCCGGCCGGCGGCGACGGCACACTCTCCGATGGCGTAGATGCCCGGATGAGAGGTGCGACACCCGTCATCGACGACGACACCGCCGCGCTCGCCCATCTCGAGCCCGGCCGCCCGAGCGAGCTCGTCCCGGGGACGGATCCCGGCGGAGAACACGACCATGTCGGTGTCGAGGTCGGGGCCGTCGCCGAACCGCAGGGCGCCGACAGCACCCTGTTCGTTCGGGACGACCTCGACGACCTGCACGCCCGTGCGGACGGCCACCCCGAGGTCCTCGATCCGCCGGCGCAAAGCGAGCGCGCCACCGTCGTCCACCTGGGTGGGCATGAGCCGGGCCGCGCACTCGACCACGTGGGTCGCCAGGCCCAGACTGTGAAGGGCGTTGGCGGCCTCGAGCCCCAGCAACCCGCCACCGACGACCACCCCCGCGCCCGCCGAGCCAGCCCACGCTCGGATGGCCGCCAGGTCCTCGAGCGTGCGGTACACGAAACACCCGGGCAGCTCGCGTCCCGGCACTGGAGGGACGAAGGGAGCCGCCCCCGTCGCCAACACCAGGGAGTCGTACGTACAGGCCCTCCCGGAGGCGCTGGTGACCGTGCTGCTGCCGGCATCCACGCCGACGATGGGGTCGCCGAGGTGCAGGGTGACCCCGGACGTGCCGGCGCCAGGTGGAGCGAGCAAGAGGTCCGCTTCCGTGGCGCCGGCGAAGTAGCTGCTCAGGTTCACCCGATCGTAGGCAGGGCGGGGTTCCTCGGCGAAGACGACGATCTCCCAGTCGTTCGTCGCTCCTCGCTCGACCAGGGTCTCGATCAGCTTGTGGCCGACCATGCCATAGCCGGCGACTACCAGGCGGCGCATGCGTCCCACTACACCGGACGCAGGTGTTGGCGCTGTTTCCCGGACGCGAACTGAGGGTCACGGGATGTTCACCCCGAGCAATGATGGCCGCGAGATCCTGGAAACATTTTGGACACAATGTCGCACCAGAGGTGGGTTCTGATATGACTTGGGACCCATGACCCTTCTTCCGCTTCAAGGGTTCATCGTTGGCGTCACGGCCGACCGCCGGCGGGGTGAGCAGGCCGAGCTGCTCGAGCGACGCGGCGCGACCGTCAGGCACGGGCCAACGATCTCGACTCACTACCTCGCCTCCGATGCAGCCCTTCGCGAGGCGACGCTCGAGGTCATCGAACGCCGGCCGGGCTACGTCGTCGCCACGACGGGCATCGGCGTGCGCGCCTGGTTCGAGGCCGCGCAGTCCTGGGGGCTCGGCGACGAGCTACTCGCCACACTCGGACGGGCGCGGGCTGTCGCCCGCGGCCCCAAGGCTGCCGCCGCGCTGCAGGTCGCCGGCATCGAGACCTGGAAGGCCGTCGCCAGTGAGCGCGTCAACGAGGCGATCGAGCTCCTCGCCGCGCAGCGACTCGAGGGAGAGGTCGTGGCATTCCAGCAATACGGCGACTCCAACAAGGGCGCCATTGCGGCATTGAGGAGCGCCGGCGCCGAGGTTATCGAGGTCCCGGTGTACCGGTGGCGCCTTCCCGACGACGACCAGCCGGCGCTGCGACTGACCGAGGCGGCCTGCGCGGGGGAGCTCGACGCGGTGACGTTCACGAGCGCCCCCGCAGCCGTCAACCTGGCGACGATCGCCGCCCGTCATGGACTCGGTGACGACCTGCGGTCAGCGTTCGACGAAGGCGGTGTGCTGGCTGCCTGCGTCGGGACGGTGTGCGCCGAGGGGGCGGAGGCGAGCGGCTTCCGCAACATCGTCGCGCCAGCTGTGGGCCGCCTCGGGCTCCTGGTCCGAGCCCTCAGCGACGCGCTGCAGCAGCGCCGGAGGGAGCTGCACCACGAACACGGCAACCTCGTGGTGCAGGGACGGGCCGTGCTGGTCGAGGGGTCGGTCGTCCACCTCTCGCCCCGTGAGCACGCCGTTCTCGCCGGTCTCCTGCGGCGGGCCGGCGCGGTGGTGCCGAAGGATGCCCTTCTCCGCCAGTGCTGGCGTGGTGTCGCGGTGGACAGCCACGCGGTGGAGAGCACAGTGACCCGGCTGCGGCGCCGTCTTGGTCCCGCGGGACAGGTGCTCTGCGCGGTGCCCGGACGGGGCTACCGCCTCGCCGTCGACGAGATTCCGACCTCGCCCTTGCCGTGACGTGAGGAGGTCAGCCCCGCGCGGGCCGGGCTGAGCGACCGGCACCGCTAGTCTGCGTGGCGATGGCCGTGTTCACCAACGCCGAGCTCGAGTACCTCGCCGGCCAGCGGCTCGCCCGCCTGGCCACCGCGTCACCGGATGGCCAGCCAGACGTCTCCGCCGTGGGCTTCTCCGTCGATGGGGACACCGTCGTCTCCGGTGGCCTCGACCTCACCAAGACCGTCCGCTATCGACACCTCCAAGCCAACCCGAGGGCGACGGTCGTGGTCGACGACATGGCGAGCGTCGACCCCTGGCAGCCTCGCGGTGTGAAGGTTCGCGGCAGGGCAACGCTCGAGGATGACGGAGGCAAGCCGCGCATCCGCATCGTGCCGGACACGGTCTGGAGCTGGG
This sequence comes from Acidimicrobiales bacterium, assembly GCA_051984395.1. Classification (GTDB taxonomy): domain Bacteria; phylum Actinomycetota; class Acidimicrobiia; order Acidimicrobiales; family AC-9; genus AC-9. The sequence goes on from JBPYEZ010000062.1 coordinate 21,731, forward strand.
GGCTCAACGAGGGCGCACCCAAGCGCTTCGCCGGGATCGAGAAGCGCCGGGTCACCTGAGCGATGAGCCTCGCTCCGCCGGAACGTCTCAGCAGCGACCCGGATGCGGAGGGGAACAGATGACCGGACCATTGCTCCGGTCCGCGGGTGAGGCCGCGGCGCTGGTACGGCAGAAGCAGATCTCGTCCCGGGAGCTGACCGCGATGCAGCTCGATCGGATCGATGCCGTCAACCCCCGGCTGAACGCCGTCGTC
>JBPYEZ010000063.1:0-58233 GCA_051984395.1 Acidimicrobiales bacterium
GAGGGCGAAGCCGCGGCCGAGGCCCCCGCCGGGGAGGCGGCAGCCGCTGGCGGCTCGGGCGGCGAGGCAAAGGCCGAGGGCGAGCAGGGCGGCGAGGGCTAGGCCCTGCTCCGTCCCCGCACTGGCACCCCCGCCGACCTCCTGGCGGTGGGGCTCGGCAATCCTGGCTCAGAGTTCGGCCGCACCCGCCACAATCTCGGTGCCGACGTGATGTCCCTGCTGGCGGAGCGCCATGGTGGCCGTCTGCGGCTGACACGCGGGTCGCGCTCGCTCACCGCCGAGGTCAGGGTCGATGGCCGGCGGCTGGCGCTGGCCTTCCCCCAGACCTACGTGAACGAGTCGGGCGTGGCGGTGGCGGGTCTCGTTCGCCGGTACGGCGTGCAGGACCTGGCGCGATTGGTCGTGGTCCACGACGAGCTCGATCTGCCGGTCGGGCGCATCAGGGTCAAGCAGGGCGGGGGGACGGCGGGTCACAACGGGCTCAGGTCGATCCAGTCCCACCTCCACGACGCCGGCTTCGCCAGGGTGCGCATCGGGATCGGGAAGCCTCCCGGGCGTCGCCAAGGTGTCGATCACGTGCTGGGCCCTCCGCGCCGTGGTGAGCAGGCCGAGCTCGACGTCGCCGTGCAGGAGGCGGCGGACGCCGTGGAGACGATCCTCGGCGAGGGCGTCGAGGCGGCCATGCGCAACTTCAACAGCCGTCGCGACGAACCCTGACGGTCGGAGAACGCGGCCGCGCGGGTCGGCGGCTTCGCCGCACCCGGGCGGGGCTTCCACCCCGTCCTCCTCCGAAGCGGCGGGGACCCCAAACCCGCCGGCGGCGCTGTCGGCGGCTTCGCCGCACCCGGGCGGCGCTCCGTCCCCGCCCTCATCCGAAGCGGCGGGGACTCCAACCCCGCCGCCGGCCGTGGCCGGGGCCACCGGTAGCCTGACCCGGTGAGCCTGCGCTCGCTGCCTGGACTGCTGCGCCACGAGGACGCGCTCGTCGACGTGCTCGGCGCGCCCGGGGCGGTGGTGGCCGTCCCGGAGCCGGCGCGGGCCTTCGTGCTGGCCGGGCTGGCGGAGCTGAGCGAGCGCCACCCGGTGCTGGTGGCCGTCCCCACGGGCGCCGACGCCGAGCGACTCGCCTTCGACCTCCGGGCCTACGCCGGACCGGACGCCGTCGAGACCTTCCCGGCGTGGGAGACGCTGCCGTTCGAACGGGTCAGCCCCAGCGTGGAGACGATGGGGCGGCGGCTCCGTGCCATGTGGGGACTGCGACACGTCGGCGACCGGGCGAAGGGACCCCGCCTGATCGTGGCCCCCGTCCGGGCCCTCATCCAGCGACTCGGACCGCGCGTCGAGGACACCGAGCCGACCGTCGTCGCTGCAGGAGACGTCCTCGACGCAGACGAGCTCGTCGAGCGCCTGTCCCTCGCCGGTTACCGCCGGGAGTACCAGGTGGAGCACCGCGGCGAGGTCGCCATCAGGGGCGGCATCGTGGACGTGTTCCCCTCGACCGCCGACGACCCCGTGCGCATCGATCTGTGGGGCGACGAGGTCGACCGTCTCACCGCCTTCGACGTGAACGACCAGCGGTCGACGGCGGATCTCGAGCGGGTGGAGATCTTCGCCTGTCGGGAGCTCCTCCCCACCGACGCCGTTCGCGAGCGGGCCCGGCTGCTCGTCGCCCAGCAGCCCTGGGGAAGGGACCAGTGGGACCGGCTGGCCGAGGGCCTCGTGTTCGACGGCATGGAGTCGTGGCTCCCGTGGCTGGCGGGCGAGGAGCACCTCCTCGGAGACCTCGTCGGACCATCGGGACAGGTGGTGCTGATCGACCCCCGGCGGATGCGCGACCGGGCCGCGGAGCTCATCGACGAGGAGGTCGCGCTGGCGGCGACGTTGGCCCAGACCTGGGGGGCGACCGACGCCGCCGACCCGGAGGGCGCGGCGCGAGCGTTTCCCCGGCTGCACCTGCCCTTCGAGCGGTTGCTCGCCCACACCGCGGCGCCGGTGCTGTCGGTCACGTCAGCGCCCGAGGCACCGGCGACGCCGAGGATCGGCGCCACGGGCTGGGATCCCGTGGTGGCCGACGCCGCCCGCCTGGCCAAGCAGCTCGGTGGCCTCGCTCGTGACGGCTACTCGGTCACGGTCTGCGCGGAAGGTGAAGGCAGCGCCCGACGTGTGGCGTCGATCCTCGGCGAGGAGGGGCTGGCGGCGACCGTGTTGGACGGCGAGCGCGCGCCGAACCTCAGCGATCCAGGGGTGCGGATCGTCGTCCAGCCGCTGGAGGGCGGGTTCGTCCTGCCGTCGGCCAAGCTGGCCGTGCTGTCGGAGACCGACGTCACCGGGCGCCGCCGGGCCCACCGACGGGCCCGCCCCCGAGCCCGGCCCCAGGAAGGCTTCTTCGACGATCTGGCGCCGGGCGCCTACGTGGTGCACCACCAGCACGGGGTCGCCCGCTACGCGGGGATGGTGCGCCGCGCCATCGGGGGTGGCGAGCGCGACTACCTCCTGCTCGAGTACCGCGGCGGCGACAAGCTCTACGTCCCGTCGGACCAGATCGACGCCATCACGCCCTACACCGGCGGGGAGACGCCGACGCTGCACCGCCTCGGGGGCTCCGAATGGCAGCGCACCAAGGCCCGGGTGCGGGCGTCGGTGCACGAGATCGCCGAGGAGCTGGTTGCCCTCTACCGGACGAGGACGACGGCGCCCGGCCACGAGTTCGGCCCGGACTCGCCCTGGCAGCGCGAGATGGAGGAGGCGTTCCCCTATGCCGAGACGCCTGACCAGGCCCGAGCCATCGCCGAGGTGAAGGCGGACATGGAAGCGCCGGCCCCGATGGACCGGCTGGTGTGCGGCGACGTCGGGTTCGGCAAGACCGAGGTCGCCATCCGGGGTGTCTTCAAGGCGGTCCAGGAGGGCCGACAGGCTGCCGTGCTCGTACCGACGACGCTGCTGGCTCAGCAGCATCTCCAGACCTTCTCCGACCGCCTCGCCCCCTATCCGGTCCGGGTCGAGGTCCTGTCGCGCTTTCTGACCGCAGCGCAGGCTCGACGGGTGGTGGACGGGTTGGCCGACGGCTCGGTGGACCTCGTGGTCGGCACCCACCGCCTCTTGAGCCCGGACATCAAGTTCAAGGACCTGGGGCTGCTGGTCGTGGACGAGGAGCAGCGCTTCGGCGTGACCCACAAGGAGGCGATCAAGGCCCTCAGCGCGGGCATCGACGTCCTCACGCTGACGGCGACACCGATCCCGCGCACGCTGGAGATGAGCCTCACCGGCATCCGTGACCTCAGTCTGATCAACACGCCTCCGGCCGAGCGGCTGCCGATCCTCACCTACGTGGGCGAGCTCGACGAGCGGGCCGTGAGCGAGGCCATCCGTCGTGAGCTGCTGCGCGAGGGGCAGGTCTTCTTCGTGCACAACCTGGTCCACGACATCGAGGCCACCGCCACTCGCCTGCGGCGGCTCGTACCCGAGGCACGCGTCGCCGTCGCCCACGGCCAGATGGACGAAGGCAGCCTCGAGAGAGTGGTGCTGGACTTCTGGGAGGGCCGCTACGACGTCCTGGTGTGCACGACGATCATCGAGTCCGGCATCGACATGCCCACGGTCAACACCCTCGTCGTCGACCGGGCCGACCGTCTGGGGCTGGGGCAGCTCCACCAGCTCCGGGGCCGGGTGGGTCGGGCGGGCCAGCGGGCCTACGCCTATCTCTTCTTCCCCCCCGAGCGGACCCTGACCGAGGAGGCCTACGAGCGCCTGCGCACGATCGGCGAGCACACCGAGCTGGGGTCGGGGTTCAAGATCGCCATGCGGGACCTGGAGATCCGGGGCGCCGGCAACCTCCTGGGGTCGGACCAGTCGGGGCACATCGCCGCCGTGGGTTACGACCTCTACGTGCAGATGGTGAGCGAGGCGGTCTCCGACCTGAAGGGGGAGGTCCGTCGCGAGCCCGCCGAGATCAAGCTGGACCTGGCCGTGGACGCCCACCTCACGAGCGACTACGTCGCTCGTGAGGACCTGCGGCTCGAGGCCTACCGGCGTCTGGCCTCGGTCACGACGCCCCGGGAGGTGGAGGACATCCGCGCCGAGTGGCTCGACCGCTACGGGCCCCTGCCCTCGCCCGCCGAGGAGCTGCTCGAGGTGGGACGGCTGCGAGCCGAGTGCGTCCGCTCGGGTGTGCGCGAGATCACGGTGACGCCGGCCCGGCGGGGTGGTCTCAGCGGCGGCCAGGCAGTGGCCCGCCTGGCGCCGCTCTCGCTCAAGGCCAGCACCCAGGTGGGTCTCCGGCGCCGGCACCCGGGGGCGGTCTACAAGGAGGACCTGGAGCAGGTGGTGGTGCCCCTTCACGGAGGAGCGGACGTGCCGGGAGCCCTCGTCGAGCTGCTGGGCGAGCTCGTTCCCGTCGCCAGCGATGCTGACACCGGCAACGGGTCCCCCGGTGGCCAACCGGTGGCGGGCAGCCGATAGCATCCCGACACCGTGCGCAAGCTTCTCGTCCTCGCGGTCGGCGTGCTCGCCCTCGCCGGTGCCGGGTGCAACGCCACGGCCCCTTACGCGGCCAAGGTGAACGGCGCCACCATCAGCCAGGGAGATCTCAACAGTGAGCTCACGGCGATCCGGAGTGACCCCGCCTACCTGAACCAGATCCAGAGCCAGAGCCAGGTCACCGGTGCCGGCAAGGACAGCTTCGACAGCTCGTTCGTGGCCCAGGTCCTGAACCGCCAGATCGTCTTCCAGCTCGTCCATCAGGAGGCCGTCCGCCGCGGGATCACCATCAGCGGCCAGGATGTCAACCTGGCCCGGGCCGACACCGCGAGCGCCCTCGGGGGCACGAGCGTCCTCGACGGACTGCCGGTGTCGTATCAGAACAACCTGATCCGTCACTCGGCCGAGGTGACGGCACTGGAAGCGAGGCTGGCCCACGTCGACATCGGCCCGAAGGCCGTGGCGGCGTACTACGCCACGCACCAGCAGAGCTTCGTCCAGCAGTGCGTGAGCCACATCCTGGTCGCCACTCAGGCCGACGCCGCCGCCCTCCGGGCCCAGATCGTGGCCGGCGCCAGCTTCGCCGACGTCGCCCGGTCCCAGTCGCAGGACCAGGCCAGCGCGACCAACGGCGGCCAGCTGGGATGCGGACCGACCGGACGCTTCGTGACCGGGTTCGAGCAGGCCGTCGACGCCCAGCCCACCGGGCAGCTGAGCCAGCCCGTCCAGACCCAGTTCGGCTGGCACCTCATCGAGGTGACGAGCCGCCAGCCCCTGTCCCTGACCCAGGCCCAGCCCCAGATCCGGGCGGCGCTCCTGGCCAACGCCCAGACGGCGCTGACCAGCACGCTGCAGCGCGCCGAGTCCCGGGCCAGCGTGACGGTCAATCCTCGTTACGGCACCTACGAGACCCGTGGCAACCAGACCGGGATCGTGCCGCCGTCGGCGCCGCCCTCATCGACGCTCAACTTCGTCCCCGCCAACGGAAACAGCTCCGGGGGCGGGTCGGGCACCTTGCCCTCCGCCACCGGCTCTACACCACCGTGACGCCCCGGGTCGTCGTGGTCGGGCTGGGCCCGGCCGGGCCCGAGCTCATCACCGCGGCCGGGCGGGCGGCGATCGAGGGTGCCCGCCACCGTTACCTGCGCACGGCACGCCATCCGGCGGCAGTCGCGGTGAACGACTTCCGCTCCTTCGACGACCTCTACGACTCGACCGCCTCGTTCGAGGACGTGTACGCGGGGATCGTGGACGCGCTCGTCCAGGCGGCGACCGCCGAGGGCGAGGTGCTGTATGCCGTGCCGGGCTCGCCGCTGGTAGCGGAGCGGACGGTGGAGCTGTTGCGCGACGACCCTCGGGTCGAGCTGGAAGTGCTTCCTGCTCCGTCGTTCCTCGACCTGGCGTGGCATCGCCTGGGGATCGACCCGCTCGACTCGAGCGTTCGGCTGGTGGACGGGCCGTCCTTCGCGGTCCAGGCGGCGGGGGAACGGGGCCCGCTGCTGGTGGGTCAGTGCTGGAGCGGTCACGTCCTCTCCGAGATCAAGCTGGCCGTCGATCGCCCACCCGAGGAGAAGGTCACCGTCCTGCAGCGTCTCGGACTGGAGGACGAGGCGGTCTTCGACGTCGCCTGGAGCGATCTCGACCGGTCGGTCGAAGCCGATCACCTCACGACGCTCTTCGTGCCCCGCCTCGCCGAGCCCGTGGCCGCCGATCTGGTCCGGCTCGAGGAGCTGGTGCGGACCCTGCGGCAGCGCTGTCCCTGGGACCGTCAGCAGACCCACGGCTCGCTCACCCGCCACCTGCTCGAGGAGACCTACGAGGTGCTGGAGGCGATCGAGTCGCTGGACTCGGGCCCGGCCGCCTACCACCACCTGGAGGAGGAGCTGGGCGACCTGCTGTTCCAGGTCTACTTCCACAGTGTGCTGGCGGCGGAGGCGGGCCAGTTCGGACTGGCCGACGTCGCCCGGGGGGTGCACGACAAGCTGGTGCTCCGGCATCCGCACGTGTTCGGGACGGTCGAGGCGGAGACGGCGGACGCCGTCATGGCGAACTGGGAGCAGATCAAGCTGGAGGAGAAGGGTCGCCGGAGCGTGATGGACGGGATCCCGGAAGCCCTTCCGTCCCTGCTCCACGCCCACAAGGTGCAGCGCAAGGCGGCCACGCTCGGGTTCGACTGGCCATCGGCTGACGCCGCCCGCCACGACGCCCAGGAGCGGCTCGCCGCCCTGGCCGCGGTGAACGGCTCCGACGACGCCGACCTGCTGGGCGATGTCCTCTTCGCCGTGGTGGGCCTGGCCCGCCACCTCGGGCTGGACCCCGAGGCTGACCTGCGGCGGGCCACGGTCAGGTTCCGCGACGCGTTCGCCGAGGTCGAGCCGCCCCGATGACGCCGGATCGCCCCCGATCGGGTCGCCACAAGAGGTAACTTCTTCAACAACAACCACAGGAGCCACACTGCTGTGAGCAGAATTGAGCACGTCGCGGGCAGAGAGGTCCTCGACTCCCGCGGCAATCCCACGGTCGAGGTCGAGGTCGAGCTGTCGACGGGGGCCAGCGGGCGGGCCATCGTCCCCTCCGGGGCGTCGACGGGCACGTTCGAGGCAACCGAGCGACGCGATGGCGGCAGCCGCTACGGCGGCAAGGGCGTCCTCGGGGCGGTGACGAGCATCAACGGCGAGATCGCCCGGGCCGTCGCCGGCCTCGATGGCACGGACCAGCGCTCGTTGGACGCCGTCCTCGTCGATCTCGATGGCACCGACTCCAAGGCCCGGCTCGGGGCCAACGCCGTGCTCGGGGTCTCGATGGCGACCGCCCGGGCGGCCGCCGCCGCCGTGGGCCTGCCCCTCTACCGGTACCTGGGCGGGGCCAACGCCCACGTGCTCCCGGTGCCGATGATGAACGTCCTCAACGGCGGGGCCCACGCCGACAACGACGTCGACGTGCAGGAGTTCATGATCATGCCCGTCGGGGCGGTCTCGTTCTCCGAAGCGCTGCGCTGGGGGGCCGAGACGTACCACGCCCTCGGGCGGTACCTGCGGGCCGAGGGCATGTCGACCGGCATCGGCGACGAAGGCGGCTTCGCGCCCAACCTCCCGTCCAACGAGGATGCCGTCCGGGCCCTGGTGCGCGCCGTCGAGGACGCCGGGTTGGTGCCGGGCGATGACGTGGCCATCGCCATCGACGCGGCGGCGACCGAGCTGTACGGGGACGGTCAGTACGACCTGGCCGGCGAGGGCCGCAAGCTGCTGGCCGAGGAGCTCGTGGACTACTGGCAGGAGCTGTGCGACCGCTATCCGATCGTCTCGATCGAGGATGGCCTCGCCGAGGACGACTGGGACGGCTGGGCCGGGCTCACCGCGACCCTCGGTCGGCGGGTTCAGCTGGTGGGCGACGACGTGTTCGTCACCAACCGCGAGCGGTTGGCGCGAGGCATCGATGCGGGTGTGGCCAACTCGATCCTCATCAAGCCCAATCAGATCGGCACGCTCACCGAGATGCTCGAGACCATGGAGCTGGCGAAACGGAACGGCTACTCCAACGTCATGTCCCATCGCTCGGGCGAGACGGAAGACGCCATCATCTCGGACCTGGCCGTGGCCACTAACTGCGGCATGATCAAGGCGGGGGCGCCGGCCCGCTCCGATCGCGTGGCGAAGTACAACCAGCTGCTGCGCATCGAGGACCGCCTGGGCGAGGCGGCGGCGTACCGTGGACGCTCGGCGCTGTCGGGCGTCGGCGCCTCGGGTGCTCGCCCTCCCGACCCGGCATCGGGAGCCGGATGACGCGCCGCACGGTGGTGCTGCTGGCCGCAGCCGGCGCCACCTTGGCTGTGTTGGTGCTGGTGGTGTTCCCCACCCGCTCCTATCTGAAGGAGCGCAGCGACGTGAGCAGCGCCGCCCACCAGCTGCGGACCCTCGACGCCCAGAACCGGCAGCTGACCAACCAGATCGGCCGGCTCAACACCGACGCCGAGATCGAGCGCCTGGCCCGCCGCGACTACGGCCTGGTGAAGCCGGGCGAGGAGGCCTACGCCATCCTCCCCGGCGCTCTGGCCAAGAACGCCGCCGCCAGCAAGGCCGCCGCCAGCAAGCCCGCCGCAGCCAAGCCGGCGAGTGGCAAACCGCATGCCGGCCAGGTGCCCGCAGCCCGGAGAGGCCAGGCCGCGGCGGCGCCCGCCCGTCAGGGATTCTGGGGCCGGTTCCTCGACCAGCTGGCGTTCTGGCGCTGAACCAAGACGGCGAGTTGGGGTACCCGACGAGCAGCCCACTAGCCTGAGCGCTCTCGCCGTCTGGGAGGCAGCGCGTGAGCATCCTCGGTAATCGCGTCGTCCGTAAGGAGGACCCCAAGTTCCTCACCCGTGGCGGCACCTACGTCGACGACCTGAAGATCGACGGGGCGGCGCGTGTGACCTATGTGCGTTCCACCTCGGCCCATGCGCGCATCCTCTCTGTCGACGTCGACGAGGCCCGGGGCGCGCCCGGAGTGCTGGCCGTTGTGACGGCGTCCGACATCGAGCTCGATCCGCTGCCGCTCGAGATCGCCATGCTGAACGAGAAGATGCCCCAGCCCTGGCTGGCGACCGATGTCGTGCGCTACGTGGGCGAGCCCGTGGTCGCCATCGTGTCGGAGACCCAGGCCCAGGGTGCCGACGCCGCGGAGCTGGTCCTCATCGACTACGAACCGCTCCCGGTCCTCGTGGACAGCGAACGATCCCTCGAGGGCTCGATCCTGTTGCACCCCGAGGCGGGGAGCAACGTGTCCTTCGAGCTCCAGTTCGGCCGGGACGAGTCGCTCTTCGACGGCTGCGACGTCGTCGTCAGGCAGCGCGTCAACAACCAGCGGGTGGCGCCCTGCCCCCTCGAGGTGCGGGCGGTCGCCGCACGGTGGGAGGACGACGGCCGCCTCACCCAGTGGTCGTCGACACAGGCGCCGCACTCGGTGCGGGACGCGCTGGCCAAGGCCTACGGCCTCTTCGAGGACGAGGTCCACGTCATCAGCCCCGACGTCGGCGGCGGGTTCGGAGCCAAGATCGGCGGTTATCCCGACGAGCTGCTCATCGCCTGGCTGGCCCGACGGGTCGGCCGTCCGCTCAAGTGGACCGAGACCCGATCGGAGAGCATGGTCGCCCTGGGTCACGGGCGGGCCCAGCTCCAGGACATCGAGATCGGAGGCTCGAGGGACGGCACGATCGGTGCGTACCGCCTGACGGTGCTGCAGGACTCGGGCGCCTACCCCCGCATCGGCTCCCTGCTCTCGTTCATGACCCGGACGATGGCCTCGGGTACCTACCGGATCCCCAAGGTCGACTTCAACAGCCAGGCCGTCGTCACCAACACCACGCCCGTGGTGTCGTACCGCGGAGCGGGTCGGCCCGAGGCCACCGCCGCCATCGAACGGGCTGTCGACCTGTTCGCGGCGGAGATCGGACTCGACCCGGCCGAGGTTCGCCGCCGCAACCTGATAGCGAGCAGCGACTTCCCCTTCACCACCGCCCTGGGGACCACCTACGACATCGGCGACTACGCCCGCGCCCTCGATCTCGCCCTCGAGTCGTCGGGCTACGCCGAGCTGCGCAAGGAGCAGGCGCGGCGGCGAGACGCCGGAGAGGTCAGACAACTGGGGATCGGACTGGGTGTCTACGTGGAGATCACCAACGGCGTACCGGGCAGCGAGTACGCCGCGGTCCAGGTACACGAGAACGGCACCGCGGTGGTGCGAACCGGCACCTCGCCCCACGGGCAGGGCCACGTCACTTCCTGGGCCATGCTCGTCAGCGAGGCGCTGGGCATTCCGATCGACGCTATCGAGGTCGTGCACGGCGACACCGACGTGGTGCCCCGCGGCGTCGGGACCTTCGGCTCCCGGTCGCTCCAGGTCGGAGGGGTGGCCGCCCACCAGGCCGCCGAGCAGCTCGTCGACAAGGCCCGCCAGCTGGCCGCCAAGCTCCTCGAGGCCGACCCGGCCGACGTGGTGCTCGACAAGATCGGCCAGCGTTTCCATGTCGCCGGCACCCCCGCGGTGGCCAAGTCGTGGGGCGAGCTCGCCCGGGAGGCGGCCTCGGAGCCCGGCGGCCTCTGGGCGGAGACCGACTTCACCCCGCCGGGGGCGACGTTCCCGTTCGGGGCCCACGTCGCGGTGGTGGAGGTGGACACCGAGACGGGCAAGGTGACCCTCGAGCGGCTGGTGGCGGTCGACGACGCGGGGCGCATCCTCAACCCACTCCTGGCCGAGGGCCAGATCCACGGCGGGCTGGCGCAGGGCGCAGCCCAGGCGCTGTTGGAGCAGGTCGCCTACGACGACGACGGCAATCCAGTCACCGCCAACCTCGCCGACTACACGTTCGTCTCGGCCGCGGAGCTCCCCAGCTTCGAGACGACGTCGATGGAGACGCCGACGCCGGTCAACGACCTGGGCGCCAAGGGCATCGGCGAGTCGGGCACCATCGGCTCGACACCGGCGGTGCAGAACGCCGTGGTCGACGCGCTCTCGCACCTCGGCGTGCGCCACGTCGACATGCCTGCCACCCCGGAGCGGATCTGGCGGGCGATCAACCGAAGGGATCCGTCGTGAGAGTTCGACTCGGTGTCAACGGAGCAACTGAGGAGCACGAGATCGAACCCCGCCTCCTGCTGGTCCATTATCTCCGCGACGTCGTGGGGCTCACCGGCACCAACGTCGGATGCGACACCACGTCCTGTGGTGCCTGCACGGTGTTGATGGACGGTGAGTCGGTCAAGTCGTGCACGGTGCTGGCGGCCCAGGCCGACGGGACGGAGGTGACGACCATCGAAGGGATGGCCCGCGATGGCGTGATGCGCCCGATCCAGGAGGCGTTCCAGGAGCACCACGCTCTCCAGTGCGGTTTCTGCACTCCGGGGATGGTGATGGCCGCCGCGTCGCTCCTGGAAGAGCAGGGCGATCCCACCGAGGCCCAGGTGCGCGAGGGCCTCGAAGGCAACCTGTGTCGCTGCACGGGCTACCACAACATCGTCAAGGCGGTCCTGGCCGCGAGCGGGGCTCGGGAGGCGCTCGCATGATCCCGGTCGCCTTCGACTACCACCGGGCGGCGTCGGTCGACGAGGCCCTCGGCCTCCTGTCCGCTCACGGCGAAGAGGCCAAGCTGCTGGCGGGGGGCCACTCGCTGCTGCCCCTCATGAAGCTGCGCCTCGCCGTGCCGACGGTGCTCGTCGACGTCGGGCGCCTGCGCGAGCTCTCGTACGTGCGGGACGCCGGTGACCACGTCGCCATCGGAGCACTCACGCGCCACCGGGACCTGGAGACGTCCCAGCTGCTGGCGGCCCAGGTGCCGATCCTCGCCCACGTGGCCGGGCTGGTGGGAGATCCCCAGGTGCGCCACCGGGGGACGATCGGGGGATCGCTGGCCCACGGCGATCCGGCCTCGGACCTGCCTGCGGTGGTCCTCGCCCTCGGGGGCACATTGGTGGCCCGGGGCCCCGCGGGCGAGCGGACGATCCCCGCCCAGTCCTTCTTCGAGGGCTTCCTGCAGACCGCGCTCGGGCCCGACGAGCTGCTCACCGAGATCCGGGTGCCCAAGGCCAGCAGCGGCTGGTCCTATCAGAAGTTCAACCGCCGGGCCCAGGACTGGGCGATCGTGGGCGTGGCGGCCGTTCGCAACGGCAGAACCGGTGTGGCCCTGGTGAACATGGGGTCGACTCCTCTGCGTGCCGCCGCGACCGAGGCGGCCCTGGCGTCGGGCGCGACCCTCGGCGAGGCCGCCGCGGTCGCCGCCGAGGGTGCGGACCCACCGGGGGATCTCAACGCCAGCCCCGACTTTCGTCGTCACCTGGCCACCGTGCTCGTCCGCCGGGCACTGGAGGAGGCCGCCGGCTGAGGGGAACAGGATCCGGGGCGGTGGGAGAATTGCCCGGGTATGGATCCTGATGGCGTCAGGGCGGCCCTCGCCGCTCACGAGTACCTGGCCGACGAGGGCCTGGCGACCGCCGTGTACCTGGCCGTGGCGTTGCGCCGGCCCCTCCTGCTCGAAGGCGAGGCCGGGGTGGGCAAGACGGAGGTCGCCAAGGTGCTCTCGCGCTGGACGGGCGGGGAGCTGGTCAGGCTGCAGTGCTACGAGGGGATCGACGTGGCCCAGGCGGTGTACGAGTGGGACTACTCGCGCCAGCTCCTGCACCTGCGCACGGCGGAGGTGCGGGGAGCCGCCGGCGGCGAGCCCCTCGGGCCGGACCTCGAGGACGAGTTGTACTCCGAGCGCTTCCTGGTGCGCAGGCCGCTGCTGCAGGCCATCGCCCCGGCGCGCCTGCGATCGGGCGGTGCCGAGGCCGCCCCCGATCGACCACCACCGGTGCTGCTCATCGACGAGATCGACCGGGCCGACGACGAGTTCGAGGCCTTCCTGCTGGAGATCCTGTCGGACTACGCGGTGACGGTGCCCGAGCTGGGCACGTTCCGGGCGGAGACGCCACCGGTGGTCGTCATCACGTCGAACCGGACCAGGGACGTGCACGACGCCCTGAAGCGACGCTGTCTCTACCACTGGGTCGAGCACCCGGACTTCGAGCGGGAGGTCGCCATCGTGAGGCTTCGGGCACCAGGGGTGGCCGAGGTACTGGCGGAGCAGGTCGCGGCCGCCGCCGAGCAGCTGCGGGAGATGGGGCTGTACAAGCCGCCGGGCGTGGCCGAGACCATCGACTGGGCCCAGGCGCTGGCCGCCCTCGGCCGGTCCAAGCTCGACGAGCACGCCGTCGGCCTCACCCTGGGAAGCGTGCTCAAGTACCGAGAGGACGCCGAGCGGGTTCGCTCGGGGGGCATGGGCGACCTGGTGCGGGCCGCCGCCACCCGGGGGGCGTGACTTAGTGATGGAGAGCGCGGCGCCGGCCACGGCCGGCGAAGGCGACCGGATCGCGGTCGCCTTCGCCCATGTCCTGCGGGGAGTGGGGCTGGACGTGCCGGTCGGGTCGGTCGTCAGCTTCGCTCAGGCCCTCGGCGCCGTGGGGCTGCGAGAGCGGCGCCGCGCCTACTGGGCGGGGCGGGCGACGCTCGTCACCAGGCCCGAGGATCTGTCGACCTACGACCGGGCGTTCGCCGCCTTCTGGCTGGGCGAGGCGAGCCCAACGCAGTCGCCGCCCGAGGTCGCTCCCCTGACCATCGTGACCGACGACGCCCCGGAGGACGCGCCCTCGCCGCCGGAGGCCGCCGAGCCGCCGGGTGCGACCGTGGCCGTTCGCTACAGCCCGACAGAGGTCTTGCGCCACAAGGACTTCGCCGCCTGCTCGCCCGGCGAGCTGGCCGAGGCCCGCCGGCTCATGTCCGACCTCCGGGTGCGCGCCGCGCTCCGCCGATCCCGCCGGTTGGAGCCGACCCGCCGGGCCCGCGGGCGCCCAGATCTGCGCCGAACCGTCCGCGGCGCGCTGCGAGCGGGCGGCGAGCCGGTGCGGCGGGCCCATCTCGAGTCGGGGCGCCGGCCCCGCCGGGTCGTCCTCCTCTGCGACGTGAGCGGGTCGATGGAGCCCTACGCCCGGGTCCTGGTTCGGTTCCTCCACGCCGCCGTGGCCGGAGGGTCGCGGGTCGAGGCCTTCGCTGTCGGCACCCGGCTCACGCGCCTGACCCGCCAGCTCTCGGGACGTGACGCCGATGCCGCCCTGCGCCAGGCGGCGGCCGCCGTCGTCGATTGGTCCGGGGGGACGCGGCTGGGTGCGGGGCTCCGGGCCTTCAACGACCGTTGGGGTGTCCGTGGCGTCGCCCGCGGCGCGGTGGTGGTGATTCTCTCCGACGGCTGGGACCGGGGAGACCCTGCCGTCCTCGCCGAGGAGATGGCCCGGCTGCGCCGGGTGGCGCACCGAGTGGTCTGGGTCAATCCGCTCAAGGCCTCGCCGGGGTACGCCCCCCTGGCCCGGGGGATGGCGGCGGCGTTGCCCTATGTTGACGAGTTCGTGGAAGGTCATTCGGTGGCTTCGCTGGAGAACCTCGTGGATGTGGTCGCGCGATGAGAGACGTGTTGGGCGACATCGAGCGGTGGCGGGGTTCGGGACGACGGGTGGCGCTGGCGCGCGTCATCGGCGTGGAGGGATCAGGACCGCGCGGGCCCGGGGCGGCCATGGCGGTGAGCGAGGACGGCGAGGTGGCCGGCTCGGTGTCAGGCGGGTGCGTCGAGGGTGCGGTGGTGACCGAGGCCCTGGACGTGCTCGGGGGTGACGGCCGAGCACGCGTGCGCACGTACGGCTACTCCGACGACGAGGCCTTCGCCGTGGGCCTCACCTGCGGGGGCACGATCCACGTCCTGGTGGAGCCGCTCGACTGGTGAGCCTCTACGAGACGCTCCGCGACGCGCTGCGGGCCGAGGAGCCGGTGGCGTTGGCGACGATCGTGGAGGTGGCCGCCCTGGGTACGGAAAGCGACGCGGGACCGGAGCTCACGGTCGGCGCCAAGCTCCTCGTGCGGCCCGACCTCCCGCCGCTCGGGTCGCTCGGGGACGAGGCCCTGGACCGGGTCGTGGCTCGGGACGCACTCGGTGCCCTGTCGGCGGCGCGCACGTCCACCCGTCACTACGGTCGTCATGGCGAGGCGCGCCAGCGCGACGTCGGCATCTTCGTGGAGGCGTTCGCTCCGCCTCCGAGCATGGTGATCTTCGGCGCCGTGGATTTCACCGCCGCCCTGGCCCGGGTGGCCAAGCTGCTCGGCTACCGCGTGACGGTGTGCGACGCCCGGGCCGTCTTCGCCACCCCGGCCCGGTTCCCGATGGCGGACGAGGTGGTGGTGGACTGGCCGGACCGCCACCTGACCAAGATCGGCGGAGGACTGGGCCCGCGAGACGCGGTCTGCGTGCTCACTCATGACCCCAAGTTCGACGTCCCCGCCCTGATGGCCGCGCTGGCCACCGACGCCGGCTACGTCGGCGCCATGGGCTCGAGGCGCACCCACGACGAGCGGGTCCAACGGCTGCGGGAGGCGGGTGTCTCCGACGAGCATCTGGCCCGGGTGATGAGCCCCATCGGCCTCGACATCGGAGCCCGCACACCCGAGGAGACGGCCATCTCGGTGGCGGCGGAGATCATCGGCCTGCGAACCGGGCGCGGGGCACCTTCGCTGCGCGACGCTGAGGGTCCGATCCATCCACGGCCGGCCCTGGAGGCCGGTCCCGAGGGCACGGACGCGGCCACGCGCGCGAGGGCCCCGGCTGGGACAGACTGAGACCATGGAGCAGCCACCACCCGACGACGGTTATCCGGTCGTGCGCATCTCCGACGCCGACCGAAGTCGGGCCGTCGAGCTCCTCAGGGGCCACACCACGGAGGGACGCCTCACCCTCGACGAGTTCTCCGAGCGGGTCGGGCTCGTGTTCGGCGCCCGCACCCAGGCCGACCTCCAGGAGGTCATGGCCGACCTGCCTGCGGTGCAGGCACCGGTGCCCGAGACTGCCCGCCGTCCGGCGAAGGGATGGACGGTCGCCATCATGAGCGGCTCCCGCCGCACGGGCCGGTGGCGCCCCAGGACCCACACCAAGGCGGTGGCGTTCATGGGTGGCTGCGAGCTGGACCTGCGTCAGGCGGAGATCGACGGTCCGGAGATCGTTATCACCGCCGTGGCTTTCTGGGGTGGGATCGACATCATTGTCCCCGAGGGCATCGAGGTGGACCTGACCGGCGTGCCCATCATGGGAGGCAAGGATCTCAAGATCCGGGACGTGGCCCCGACGCCGGGGGCGCCGCGCGTTCGAGTGCGGGCGTTCCCGATCATGGGCGGGGTCACCGTACGCAACAAGGGCCTGAAGGAGAAGGTCCGGAGCATGGTCGAGAGTGGCGACGTCGCGGGCGCGCTGGGTGCCGCCTTCGAGGCGCGCGACCTGTCGCACCATGCACGGAGGCACGCTCACCGGGAAGCCCACAGCCGCCGCCGGTCGGAGCGCCGCTCTGGCAGATGGCCCGACGACGGTGAGGCCGACACCGTCACCGAGCCCGAGGAGCTGCCCACCGCGCCCGACGGCACGGTGACGATCCTGTTCAGCGACATCGCCGGTTACACGCCCATGACCGAACGGCTCGGCGACCTCAAGGCCGGCGAGCTGCTCGACGCCCACAACAAGGTCGTGCGCAGCCAGCTGGCGGCCCACGGCGGCTACGAGGTCAAGGCCCAGGGCGACGGCTTCATGGTCGCGTTCGCCGGGGCCGGTCGGGCCCTGCGCTGTGCCATCGCCATCCAGCGGGCCTTCGCCGAGCGAAACGCCACCGTGCCGGCCGAGCCCATCGACGTCCACCTGGGGCTGCACACCGGCGAGGCCGTGCGCCAGGGCGACGACTTCCTGGGCCGGACGGTGATCATGGCCAGCCGTATCACCGCCGAGGCCCGGGCCGGGGAGATCCTCGTCTCCAGCCTGATCCACGAGCTGGCCGCCAGCTCGGGCGAGTTCTCCTTCGAGGAGCCTCGGCGCACCGAGCTCAAGGGCATCGCCGCGCCGCAGGTCCTCTACCCCGTCACCTGGTCCTCCTGAGCGGTCGCAGCCGGACCATGACGACGGCCGCCGTGCTCCTGGCCGCGGGCGGCGGCAGCCGCTTCGCCCGACCGACGGCCAAGCTGCTGGCGCCGTTTCGTGACCGGCCACTGCTGTCGTGGGCGGTCGACGCCGCCATGGGCGCCGGCCTCGACGAGATGGTGGTGGTGACCGGGGCAGTGGATCTCGGCGCCGTGCTTCCCCCCGACATCACGCTGCTCCGGAACGAGGCGTGGGCGTCCGGCCTGGCCAGCTCCCTGCGGGTGGGGCTGGACTGGTGCGATCGCCAGGGTCACGGCGCCGCGGTGGTCGGCCTCGGCGACCAGCCCCTCGTCCCCGTCGAGGCGTGGCGGAACGTCGCCACCTCCACCGGTGCCCCGATCGTCGTGGCGACCTACTCCGGACGGCGCCGCAACCCCGTGAAGCTCGACCGCTCGGTGTGGGCCCTGGTCCCGGTCACGGGCGACGAGGGCGCGCGGGCGGTGATGGGCAGTCAGCCGGCGTTGGTCTGCGAGGTAGCGTGCCCGGGGGATCCAGCCGATGTCGACACGGTGGAGGATCTGAGACTGTGGAGCTGACCAACGAGTTCACCGTAGGTGTCCCGACCGAGCAGGCCTGGGCCCTCCTGACCGACGTGGAGCGGATCGCACCCTGCATGCCCGGGGCGGAGCTCCAGGAGGTCCAGGGGGACGAGTACCGCGGCGTGGTCAAGGTGAAGGTCGGGCCCATCACGGCGCAGTACAAGGGCAAGGCCAGCTTCGTCGAACGCGACGTCCCCGGGCTGCGGGCCGTGCTGCGGGCCGAGGGCCGGGAGACGCGGGGCCAGGGCAACGCCAGCACCACGATCAGCGCGTCGCTGCACCCCGACGCCGGTGGTACCCGGGTCTCCATCGTCACCGACCTGGCGGTGACGGGCCGGGTCGCCCAGTTCGGCCGCGGCGTGCTCGCCGACGTGAGCACCAAGCTGCTCGGACAGTTCGTCGACTGTCTCGAGACCACCGTCCTGGGCCGGGTGGAGGCCGCGGACGAATCGCCCCTGGCCGCTTCCGAGCCGCCCGGGGGACCGTCGCCGGCGGTCGAGGTGGAGGTCGCCGAGGCGCCCCCGGCTGGCGGGGCGGCCGGCGGGAACGACCAGACTGCGGGCCCGATCACCAACGGCGCCCCCGCCACGCCAGCGACCGACGGCGCCGGGCAGCCGACCGTCCGCCGCACCGAGGGTGCGCCGGTGGAGCCGGTCGATCTCATCGGCGTCGCCGGAGGGTCGGTGGCCCGTCGGGCCGCGCCCGTCGGCGTCGTCGCCGTCCTGGCCATCGTCGCCATCGTGGTCCGCCGGCGCCGACGACGGTGACCACCGACGACCGGCAGGCCGTGGCCGTCCAGCTCGGCCACCCGCCCCGGGGTCGCTTCGAGGTGGTTGTACGCGATACGAAGGGCGAGCCCACGGTCATTCGCAACGAGCCATTCCTCGATGACGGGACCCCCATGCCGACTCGATGGTGGCTCGTGGCCCCCCGCCTGCGGGCATCGGTCGACCGTCTCGAGGCCGCCGGCGGCGTCAAGGCGGCGGAGGCGGCGGTGGATTCCGATGAGCTGGCCGCCGCTCACGCACGCTACGCCGCCGAGCGAGATGCAGCCGTGCCCGCCGGCCACCGTGGACCCCGTCCGGCGGGCGGCGTCGGAGGAACCGCCCGGGGGGTGAAGTGCCTACATGCCCACCTGGCATGGTTCCTGGCCGGAGGCGACGACCCCGTCGGGCGCTGGGTGGTCGCCCGACTCGATGCGACCGCCTCTCGAGCGGGTCCCGTGGCGGCCATCGACTGCGGCACGAACTCGACCCGGCTCCTCGTGGCGGATGCCGACGGGCGCCCGCTCGAGCGGCTGATGCGGATCACGAGACTCGGCGAGGGGGTCGACGCAGCCGGTCGACTGGATCCTCGCGCCATCTCCCGGACGGTTGCGGTGCTCCGCGAGTACCGCGACGTCATGGAGCGCCACGACGTCGTCGAGGCGCGGGCCACGGCCACGTCGGCCGCTCGCGACGCCGCCAACCGCGACCAGCTGTTCGCCGACGCCGAGCAGGCTCTCGGGGTGCCGCTGGAGCTCCTCTCCGGCGAGGCCGAGGGGCGACTTTCCTTCTCGGGCGCCACCGCCGAGCTCGATCCCCACGACGGCCCCTATCTCGTGGTCGACATCGGTGGCGGCTCCACGGAGCTCGTCACGGCGCCCGTCCCCGGCCCGAGCGACGTGAGTCGCAACGGTGTCGTCGCGACCCCTTCGATGAGCGTCGTGTCGGTCGATCTCGGATGCGTCCGGGTCACCGAGCGCTTCCTGCGCCACGACCCTCCGCTGCCGGCGGAGCTCGAGGAGGCCGTCGACGCCGTCCATTCCGGTCTCGACGCCGCTGTGGCCGAGCAGCCGGCGATCACCGAGGCGGCCCGGCTGGTGGGCCTGGCCGGAACGGTCACGACACTCTCCGCCATCGACCAGGGGCTCGCCAGCAACAGTGGCGAGCGCATCCATCACTCGGTCCTGACTCGACCGCGCGTCGAGGGGCTCCTCGACGTGCTCTCCGGCGAGAACAGGGACGAACGCCTGCGGCGCCCCGGCCTGGAGGAGGCGCGGGCAGACGTGATCGTCGGCGGCACGGTGGTGCTGGCGACGCTGATGCGCCAGCTGGCGTTCGAGTCGTGTCTCGTGTCGGAGGCCGACATCCTCGACGGGCTCGTCCTGAGCCAGCTGTGGTCCTGAGGACGGGCTCCCGGGTCGTCAGTAGAGTGCCGGGGATGCCCCTTTCCGAGCGCATCCTCATGGGTCCGGGGCCCTCGAACCTCTATCCCGAGGTGACGGCTGCGCTCGGGCAACCGCTGCTCGGCCACCTCGATCCTGCGTTCCTCGCCGTGCTGGACGGGACGTGTGATCGACTGCGAGCGGTCTTTCGTTCCGCCGGCGCCTTGACACTGCCGATCAGTGGTACGGGCTCGGCCGGGATGGAGGCGGCGTTCGTCAATCTCGTGGAGGCCGGTGATCCCGTCGTCGTCGGGGTGAACGGCTTGTTCGGAGAGCGCATGTGCGACGTGGCCGGCCGGTGCGGAGCCGAGGTCATCCGCGTCGAAGCAGCGTGGGGGGAGCCGATCGAGCCCGACCGCCTGATCGCCGCCCACCGCTCACCCAAGATCATCGCCGTCGTGCACGCCGAGACCTCGACCGGGGTGCGTAACGACGTCGAGCCGCTTGGACCGGCCAAGGGCGACGCCCTTCTCCTGGTCGACTGTGTGACGTCGCTCGGCGGCATCCCGGTCGACGCTGACGCCTGGGGCATCGACGTGGCCTACAGCGCCACCCAGAAGTGCCTCGGCGTTCCTCCTGGCCTGGCGCCGCTCACGGTCAGCGACCGGGCGCGGGCCTGCCTGCTCGATCGACCACGGTCGTGGTACCTCGACCTGGGCATGCTCGCGGACTACATGGAGGCCGGTGGCGGACGCCGGTACCACCACACGGTCCCGGTGCCGATGATCGTTGCCCTGCACGCCGGTCTCGGGGTGCTGCTCGAGGAAGGGCTGGAGTCGTCGTGGGCCCGCCACCGCGAGTGCGGCCGCCAGCTGCAGGATGGCCTCCAGAAGCTCGGCTTCGAGCTCCTGGCCGCCGACACCCACCGCCTTCCCGAGCTGACCACGGCGTGGGTCCCCGACAGTGTGCTGCCACGAGGTCTGACCGAGTCCGCCGTCCGGGCCACGCTGCTCGACCGCTACGGGATCGAGATCGGCGGTGGGGTTGGGCCCCATGCCGGCCGGGCGTGGCGCATCGGCTGCATGGGGCACACCGCCCGCCCGCGCAACGTCACCCTGCTGCTCGCCGCCCTGGGCGAGGTGCTGGGCCGATGAGCGGGTCCGAGACCGGCCAGGGAGGCCGGCTGGGAGGACCTGCCTCGGGTGCGACCGCGCCCGAGACCGGCCCGGGAGGCCGGCTGCGAGGACCTGCCTCGGGTGCGACCGCGCCCGAGGCCTGGCGGCCCGATCCCGGCGAGGCGGCGGCCACCAATGTGGGACGGTTCATGGCCCGCCACGGGCTGACCCGCTTCGAGGACCTCGTGGCCCGCTCCATCGACGATGCCGAGTGGTTCTGGGCAGCGGTCGTCGAGTTCCTCGGCATCCCGTTCGTCGAGCCATGGCGGGAGGTGCTGAACGTCGAGCAGGGGGCGCCGTGGGCCCGGTGGTTCGTCGGGGGACGCCTCAACCTGGCCGAGGTGTGTGTCGACCGCCACGCCGCCGCCGACTCCGGGAAGGAGGCGGTCGTCTGGGAGGGCGAGGACGGGGAGGTTCGCCGGTGGACCTACGGCGAGCTCCGAGCGCAGGCAGACGGGCTGGCCCGCATGCTGGCCGAGCACGGCGTGGGGGAGGGCGACACCGTCGGCATCTTCCTGCCCATGGTGCCCGAGACCGTCGCCACGCTGATGGCGGTGGCCAAGCTGGGGTCCGTCTTTCTCCCGTTGTTCAGCGGGTACGCGCCGGCGGCGGTCAGCGCGCGGCTGTCGGATGCAGGGGCCGTGGCCCTCGTGACCGCCGACGGCTTCCACCGGCGGGGGACCGTCGTCCCTATGCTCGAAGTGGCAAGAGAGTCTGTCGCCGCGGTCCCGTCAGTTCGCACCGTCGTCGTCGTGGAGCGGCTCCGTACCGGCGGTCTCGACGGCGTTGGTGTCGACGGTGCTCCCGTCGAGGGGTGCACCTGGGCGCGGTGGCCCGGCCCTGGCGCAGCCTTTTCGTCACGCCCGCTCGACTCCGAGCACCCGCTGTTCATCGGCTACACGTCGGGCACCACCGGGCGGCCGAAGGGCTCGGTCCACGTGCACGGCGGATTCGGGGTCAAGGTGGCCGAGGAGGTGGCGTTCCAGTTCGACTGCCGGCACGACGACGTCCTCTTCTGGTTCACCGACATCGGATGGATCATGGGTCCCTGGGAGGTGTTCGGCGGGCTCGCGCTGGGCGCCACGCTGCTGCTGTACGAAGGCGCCCCCGACTACCCGGCTCCCGACCGCCTCTGGGCGCTGCTCGAGCGGCACCGGGTGAGCATCTGCAGTGTGAGCCCCACCCTCGTGCGGGCCCTGATGGCACACGGGAACGATCCCGTGACGACGCACGACCTCTCGGCGTTGCGCATCCTCGGCTCCACCGGGGAGCCCTGGAACGAGCAGCCCTGGTGGTGGTACTTCCAGGTGGTGGGCGGTGGGCGCTGTCCGGTGATCAACATCTCGGGTGGGACCGAGGTCGGCGCCTGCTTCCTGTCTCCCCACCCGGTCGCGCCCTTGAAACCGCTGTCGCTCGGGGGCCCGGCGCTCGGCATGGCCGTCGACGTCTTCGACGAGCAGGGCCGATCGCTGCGCAATGCCGTCGGAGAGCTGGTGTGCACCAAGCCGTGGCCGGCGATGACGCGAGGCCTGTACCGCGACCCCGAGCGTTACCTCGCCACCTACTGGTCTCGGTGGCCCGGCGTGTGGACCCACGGCGACTGGGCGTCGATCGACGAAGACGGTGAGTGGTTCCTGCACGGGCGCAGCGACGACACCATCAAGCTGGCGGGTAAGCGCCTCGGGCCGGCGGAGGTCGAGTCGGTGCTCGTCTCGCACCCCGGCGTCCTGGAGGCCGCCGCCGTCGGCATCCCCGACGCGCTCAAGGGAGAGGTCCTCTGGGCGTTCGTGGTGCTCGGCCCCGGATGCACACCGTGCGAGGAGCTCCGGGTCGAGCTCACGACGCTGGTCGCGGACCAGCTGGGACGGTCGTTCCGGCCATCGAGCATCCGCTTCGCCGCTGCCCTGCCCAAGACGCGCAACGCCAAGGTGCTCCGGCGCGCCGTCCGCTCGGCGGCGACCGGCGCCGATGCCGGCGACCTGTCCGGCCTAGAGGATCCGGCGGCCGTGGACGCCGTTCGGGAGGCCCGATGAGGCGGACCAGGTGAGGCCGACCCAGTGATCCGGGCCTCCACCCTCGAGCTGACCGGGCGCCGGGTGCTGCTGCGGCCCCTGGTCGAGGGCGACTTCCCCCAATGGCAGGAGGTCCGTCGCCGGTGTCGTGACTGGCTGGTCCCATGGGAGCCCCGACCGCCCATGGGCTCCTCCGACGCGGTCGAGGACCGGCGGGCCTTCGCAGCCCGGTGCGGCGGACGTGAGCGCGAGCGCCAGCTCGGCAGCGGCTACGGGTTCGGCATCTTCGTCGAGGGTCGTCTCGGTGGGGAGATCAACCTCTCGTCGATCCAGCGCGGCCCGTTCCAGAACTGCTACGTCGGCTACTGGGTCGACGAGGCCCTCGCCGGCAGGGGCTATGCGCCGGAGGCCCTGGTGGTGGTGCTTCGCTTCGCGTTCGAGGACCTGGCGCTGCATCGACTCCAGATCTCCATCATCCCCCGCAACCGGGCCAGCCGACGGGTGGTGGAGAAGCTCGGCCTTCGCAACGAGGGTGTCGCCGAGCGGTATCTCCAGATCAACGGGCGATGGGAAGACCACATCCGCTATGCCATCACCGCCGAGGAGTGGGCCGAGCGGCGGGATGGATACCTCGACGCCTGGGGCTGACCTCCGTCAGGCCTCAGGATTGCGCACGACGGCCGGTGAGTGGCGGAAGAACGCCTCCACATCCCGCTCGTAGGTGTAGTCGGGAGGGGTGGCGCCCACGGTCCGCCGCAACCGTCGGGCCCGGGCGAAGTTCTCGACGGCGCCGGCCGAGGTGTACCGGTAGGTGAACCCCGCCTCCTTGAGCCGGCGGTTGTCGATGCCCCGCCCGAACCGGAGCAGGGTGAGCAGTTCCGAGGGCAGGTCGAGCAGGCCCATCTGCCGGAGGGGCGCGGCGGCGACGTTGGTCATGATGAAGGGCAGTGGCAGCAGGCGGACGCCGCAGATGTTCGCCACCTCGCTCCAGGGCAGCCGGCCGTCTCCGGCGACGTTGTAGATGCCGGCCACGCCGTGCTTGGTGACGAACTCGAGGCAGCGGACGACGTCGCCCTCCTCGACGAACTGGACGAGAGGGTCGAAGCCGAAGACGTAGGGTGCCGTCTGGCGCTCGAGGGCCTGGCTCGTCGCCGTCACGATCTCGGTGCCGAGCACGTTGGCGAACCGCAGCAGCGTGACCACGACGTGGGGGTTGTCCTCGGCGAAGTCGCGCAGATAGCCCTCGGCCTCGAGCAACGACGATTCGACCCGGGTGTGCGGCGGCCCCGTTCGAGGCGTCTCCTCCCGGAACCACACCGGATCCTGGAACGACGACCCGTACACCAAGCTGGACGACTTCACCACGATCTGACGGACCGGTGCTCCCGCGGCGCTGGCCGCGGCCAGGAGGTTCATCGTCCCGATGACGTTGGTCTCGTGCAGTGCCCGTCCGCTCATCCGGGTGGAGTCCACGACGAGGAAGGTGTGGACGATCGTGTCGACCTGGGCGGCGCGCACGATGCGCGAGAGGATCGAGTAGCTCTGGTCGGCGCGCACGTACTCGGTCCGCTCCAGCTCGACCGAAGGTGTCACGGTGTCGAGGCCGACGATCATCTCGACGTCGGGGTCCCGCTCGAGCGCCTGGGCCATGCGACCGCCCCAGAACGTCCCGAGTCCCGTGATCAGGACACGCCGCCCCACTCTCGTCAACCGAACCAGACGCTGCGACGGTCGCGCAGCATGTCGTACAGGTTGTCCTGGAGCTTGACCCTGATGGCCTCGGCCTCGTCCATGACCCGGCTCTTGGAGTACCGCTCCTGCTCGGGAGGGACCTGGAACGTGACCGGATCGAGCACGCGCAGCTTGAACTTGGACGGGAAGTAGGCGATCGTCCCCACGACGGGCCCGAACACCAGATGATTGGCGGTGATCGGGACGTAGGGTACCCCGAGCGCGCGGGCCAACGCCGGCACCTTGGCGAGCGTCGGCATCGACTCCTCGGCTCCCACCACGGCGATGGGGACGATGGGCACGCCGGCGCGCATCGCCATCTCCACGAACCCACCACGCCCGAAGCGCCGGAGCCGGTACCGGTCCTGGTAGAGCTTGCCCGGACCCTTGGTGCCCTCGGGGAACACCAGGACGAGCTGGCGCTGCTCCCGCAGCAGGCGGAAGGCGTTCTCGGGGTGGGCGGCCACACCGCCCAACCGCGACCACATGGTGCCGATGACGGGGAAGGTCTTGAAGATGTGGTCGGCGAGACCGTAGACGGGTCGCCCCAGCTCTTCCTCGATGCCGTGCATGATCACCGGTGCGTCGGATGGGATGGCGGCGGCGTGGTTGGCGACCAGGAGCGCACCGCCGCTGGTCGGGATCTTCTCCAACCCCTGCCACTCCACCCGGAACCACTGACGGTAGAGCGGTGCGTAGATCTGCCGGGCGATGGCCCGCATGTGCTCCGAGCGGCCCCACTCGTCGACGTCGGACAGCCGGGGATCGTCCGGCGGCGCCTCGACACCGGCCTCCCTGGGCCGGAGCGGGACCAACGCCGCCGGTCTCGTTGCCTCGACGAATCTGTCGCCAGCCGCCACGGAGTCATGTTAGGCCGCCGAGAGGGGCCTATCGTGAGGGCGAGGATGACGGGGACGTAGCCCAACCGGCAGAGGCGGGGCGCTTAAAACGCCCGTAGTGAGGGTTCGACTCCCTCCGTCCCCACTCCGGACGCTTCGCGGCCGGGTGGGGATATCGGCTGCTCAGGCAGGTCGTCTCGCTCCATCCGCGCCGTCGCTGTCCGTGAAGGCGACGTCGGCAGCCGCCAGCTCGCCCCGGACCGTCGCCGTGGTGGCGGGCGAGACGCCGGCGCAGAGATCCTCGAGCACGGTCGTCCGGAAACCGGCGTGCACGGCGTCCCAGGCGGTGGCGGCCACGCAGTAGTCGCTGGTGAGGCCGACGATGTGGACATCGTCGATCGCCCGCCCGCGCAGCCACGTCTCCAGGTAGGTGCCCTCGGCATCGGTGCCCTCGAAGCCCGAGTAGGCGGCCCGGAAGCGACCCTTGGTAAAGATCGCATCGGGGTCGCAGTGCAGGTCAGGGTGGAACTCTGCTCCCGGCGTACCGATCACGCAGTGGGGTGGCCAGGTGTTGAGGTAGTCGGGCTGATCGGTGAAGTGGTGCCACGGAGCCTCGTGTGCGTCCTTGGTGGCGACCACGGCGGCGTAGAGGTCCCGATGGGCGCCGACCCACGTCGTGATGCGCCGGGCGACGTCGTCGCCTCCTTCGACCGCCAGCGATCCCCCGGGGCAGAAATCCAGCTGCACGTCGGTCACGACGAGGGCCGTCGACCTGGACACCGTGCCACCTCCTCACGGCCGCTTCCTGGTCAGCAGCTTACGAGGCGCCGGGGAGACCACTGCGCCCCGGCGTGGTCCGTCACCAGTGACGATCCCCCCGGAATCTTGCGACGTCGTTTCCCCGCCGCCCCCGAGGGAGGGGTACGGTCTGCTCGCCATGGCCAGCATGGACGACATCACGGCCGACCTGACGGCGGAGCAGGACGATCTGGACGCGCTGGTCGGGTCCCTCGACGACCGGGACTGGATCCGTCCGACGCCCGCCGAGGGCTGGAACGTGAGGGACCAGATCGGTCACCTCAACTACTTCGATGCCGCCGCCACGACGGCGCTCGTGGCACCGGAACGGTTCCGGGCGGAGGTCGAGTCCGCCCTGGCCCAGGGCGCCGACTTCACCGCCCACCACCTCGATCGGGCGCGCGCCATGTCCACCGCGGAGCTGCTCGAGGCGTGGCGAGGGGGACGCAGGGACCTGCTGGCGGCGGTGGCCGCCGCCGATCCCGCCGTCAGGGTTGCCTGGTACGGGCCGCCGATGAGCCTGGCGTCGTTCGCCAGCGCCCGGCTCATGGAGGCCTGGGCTCACGGCCAGGACGTGGCCGACGGCATCGGGGCCGACCGGGTGCCGACGGATCGCCTGCGCCACGTCGCCCACATCGGGGTGCGATCGCGTCCGTTCAGCTACACGGTGCGCGGTCGCCAGCCACCGGCCGAGCCGGTCAGCGTCGAGCTGGTGGGTCCTTCTGGTGACCGGTGGACCTGGGAGGCAGACGGGTCGGACGACGTGGTACGGGGGTCGGCGCTCGGCTTCTGCCTCGTCGTGACCCAGCGCCGCCACGTCGACGACACCGACGTGGCTGCCGAGGGGCCGATGGCCCGGGAGTGGATGGCGCTCGCCCAGGCCTTCGCTGGCCCGCCCGGGCCCGGTCGTCGTCCGGGCCAGTTCACCCGCCTCGGCTGAGGGCCGTCGAGCCGGCGATCAGGTGGCGGCCGGCACCTCGGCGCTCGGCCCGGGCTCGGGCACAGCGCCTTCTGGGCGCGCCGCGTCCTCGCGGCGCCGCCGTCGCCAGAGGACGGCCACGGCGACGAACCCGGCGGCGCTGAGGATCAACGACACGACCTCGACCGCGTCCCACAAGTGCGGAACGGCGAGCCAGAAGTACTCGTCGGTGAACCGGGTGAGCGACCACAGGGCGACCGCCGACGCCACCAGCAGCCCCACGGGCCGCCCCCGCGTCCAACGCTCCAAGAGGAGCAGGATCCCGAGGATGGCGAAGCACTCGAGTGACTGGAAGACCGGTACGGGGATGCGCTTGCCCACCTGCCCGGCGTACTCCAGCCCGTACCAGGCGTTGGTGGGATGGCCACCGCCATTGACCATCAGCTGGGGGCCCAGGAGCCGACCGACTCCCCAGGCGGCCACGAGCACCGGCGCCACCAGGTCGAGGGCCCTGCTGGTGGGGAGCTCGGGGCAGCGACGCCGGGCCAGCACGATGGCGACGGGAACGGCGAAGAGGAGACCCCCGAACGACGACAGCCCGCCGTGCCAGATGGCCAGGATGTCGCCCGGGTTGTCGGCGTAATAGCTGATGTTGGCGATCACGTGCACGACCCGGGCCCCGACGATGGAGGACACCACGACCCAGAGGAAGATCCCGCTGGCCCACCGCCATGGGTAGCCGTTCTTGCGCAGGCGGTGCTCGAAGTAGCGCAGCGAGAACCAGAAGGTGAGCGCCAGCCCGATCCCATAGGTGTGGATCTGGAGCGATCCGATGTGGAAGTCGACAGGGATTGGCTTCAATGCGGCTCTCCGGGCGACCGATTGGGGCACCCTCAGTATGCACCTCCCGACGAGAGCTACGGACCGCAGCGCTCCAGGGATGCCACCCCTGGATTCCCGAACACACGTTCGACTAGGATCCGACCGTGACCGATGGCCCCGGTGTGCCGGTGCGACTCCGCTGGCGGCTGGCGGAGGACGACGGCGGACAGCCGGCGCTCTTCGGCGACGACGAGCTGTTGGACCGGCACGTGGGCAAGGGGGAGTTCCGGGGCCTGGAGTTCCTCCACGTGAACGCACGCCGGGTGATCAACGAGGTCCCCGCCGCGTCGCGCATGCCCTTCCGCTACACCATCAACGCCTACCGGGGATGCAGCCATGCCTGTCCGTACTGCGTCGGAGGGGAGACGCCGATCCTCATGTCCGACGGGCGTACCCGACCGATCGCCGATCTGCGGGCCGGGGATCTGGTCTACGGCACCAAGCGGGAGGGCAGATATCGCCGCTACGTGACGACACCCGTGCTCGCCCACTGGTCGACCCGCAAGCCGGCATACCAGGTCGTGCTGGAGGACGGCACCGAGCTCGTAACCAGTGGCGACCACCGGTTATTGACGCAGCGTGGCTGGAAGCACGTGACCGGCACCCAGAACGGTCGTCTCCGCCGCCCGCACCTGACGCTCAACGACAGGATGGTCGGGACGGGTCGGTTCGCGGCCCCACCTGAGCACACTCCTGACTACCAGCGAGGGTATCTGTGCGGGCTGATCCGAGGCGATGGCAACCTCAAGACCTACACCTACGAGCGGCCCGGTCGAACGAACGGTGACGTGTACCGCTTCCGCCTCGCTCTCACTGATCCCGAGGCGCTTCGGCGCGCCGAGCGCTATCTACTCGACAGGGGAGTTGCCACCCGCTCGTTCGTGTTCACGGAGGCGGTGGGCGCCCATCGGGCGAGTCACGGCATCCGGACTCAGGCCCGCCTGGCCGTCGCCGCCATTCAGCAAGCGGTCGCCTGGCCGGCTGTGCCTTCGTCGGACTGGTGTAAAGGGTTTCTGGGGGGGATCTTCGACGCAGAGGGCTCGTACAGCGGCTGCATCCGCATCTCCAACACCGACGAGGCGATCATCGGACGGACGACGGCGTGTCTGACAGGCCTCGGGTTCGACACGACGGTCGACATGGGCAAACGGCCGCGGGTGAAGTACGTCAGGATTCGTGGCGGCCTTCGGGAGAATCTGCGCTTCTTTCATACCGTCGACCCGGTCATCACGAGGAAGCGCGTCATCGAGGGAACCGCCCTGAAGAACCGCGCCCCCCTGAGGGTGGTGTCGGTTCAGGCGCTCGGCGACGAGCTCCCGATGTTCGACATCACGACCGGAACAGGTGACTTCATCGCAAATGGGGTCGTCAGCCACAACTGCTTCGCTCGCCCGACCCACGAGTACCTGGGGCTGAACATCGGGGAGGACTTCGACCGGCGGATCGTCGTCAAGGTGAACGCCGTCGAGCGGGTCCGGGCCGAGCTGGCAGACCACAGGTGGCGAGGAGAGCCCATCGCCATGGGCACCAATACCGACCCCTACCAGCGGGCCGAGGGCAAGTACCGGCTGACGCGCGGGATCGTCGACGCGCTGGTTGCCGCGGGCAATCCCTTCTCGATCCTCACCAAGTCGACCCTCGTGCTGGGCGACCTCGACCGCCTGGCCGAGGGCGCGACGCGAACCAGCGTGAGGGCCAACCTGTCGATCGGCACCCTCGAGGAGTCGGTGTGGCGGACGAGCGAGCCGGGCACACCGCATCCTCGCCAGCGGGTCGCGGCCGTGGCCCGGCTCAACGAGGCCGGCGTCCCGTGCGGAGTCCTGATCGCGCCGGTGCTGCCCGGTCTCTCTGACCATCCCGACCAGCTGGAGGAGGTCGTGGACGCGTGCGTCGAGGCGGGCGCCGTCTCGATCTCGACGAATGTCCTTCACCTGCGCCCCGGCGTGCGGCAGCACTACCTGAGCTGGTTGGAGCGGACCTATCCGGATCTGCTCGACTCCTATCTGCGCCGCTACCGGGGGAGTGCGTATCTTCCGAGCGCCGAGCAGCGCCAGCTCAGCGGCCTCGTCACCCGCCTGGTCGACGCCGCCCGGGCCCGTCGGGGCGGCGGCACCCGGTCCCGCAGGACCGATCGGGCGCTCACCCCGAGGGAGTCCCCGCCGAGCCGACCGCGAGCGGGCGCCCCGCCGCCGGCCCAGCTCGATCTTGGCCTGTGACCGTCTAGAGCAGTGGCGTCAGCCTGCCGTCGCAGGGGCAGGCGGCATCGCCGAGATGGGCGACGCCGTACAGGTCCTCCACCGTGGCCAGCATGCCAGCGTGGTCGACCGGCTGGGTCCACCGCAGCGCGCCAGGCGCCCCCTGGGCGACGACTATGGTGGCGATACGACCGCCGCGAGCACCGTTGCAACACGATGCACCGGAGGTGCCCTCGTCAAACGTCACGATCACGACCCCGTGGTCCCTGAACCAGCTGGATCCCAGCACCGGCTCCAGGTTCTTGGCCAACCAGGCGTCCATGATCGCTGTGGAGCAGTCGTGCCCGTCGTCGCAGAGGTCAGGTGTGACCCAGAGGAACGGTGGGGCGGCTCCGCTGGTGAGATCCCCGGACAGCTCGTTGTAGGGGACGACCCGTTGACAGAGCGCGGGATTGTCGGCCAGGTGCGAGACGTACATGAACGGATCGTGCTTCTTGGCGTAGGTGCCGTAGGAGACGCCGCGAAAGCACGGCATCGGCATGGCCTCCATGTAGGCCTTCCAACCGATCCCCTTGGCGCCGAGCTGGTCGACGAGCGTCGAGCCCTCCGTCCGACAGTCGCCGCAGTCCGAGTCGATGCCAAAGGTCGTGCCCGCCAGCAGCTCCAGGTAGTTGGGAAGGCTGGGATGGGTCGTGGCGAAGGCGTCCTCGGCCGTGCCGAAGCGTCTGGCCAGACCGTTCAGATAGGGCGCCTGGGGGTCGCCGATCACCGAGCTCCGCTCCCGGTTCTCGAGGACCACGACCATCACGTGGGCGACACCCGCCGGTGTGGCGGTGGACGTCGGGGTGGGCGTCGCTGGCGCGGCGCCGGGGCGGACCGCAGCGTGTCCAGCGGTGCCGCCACAGGCGGCAGCGACCACCGCCACGCCAATGGCCAGCCAATTTCCACGCCGGCCTCGTCGGCGAGCGATGGAGCTCGGTCGTGCCCATCGGCCCTGATGGCGCGGCATGACCCATCCTCGCAGCCGATCTTTCGCCATACTTTTCTCCTGTGGCGTCCGAGGACCTAGATACCCGACCCGACCTGCGCGCCGACACGCCGTCGCCGCCGGGTCCTCCTCCCGTGGTCCCGCCGCCGCGCGAGCGCCGCCGCGGTCGCCACCGCCGCCGGCCGCGGCTCTGGAACGGCGTCTCGACCCGGGGGCGGGCGATTCGGGGCGCCTTGGCCGCCCTGTTGCTGCTCGTCATCACCTGGTTCGGCTGGTCCTTCGGCCACGCCCTGACCGTTCCCGGCGGCGCCAGCCTCGGCGCCAACGCCACCGAGTGGGTGCGGGACCACGGGGGCGCCAGCATCGTGCGCTGGGTCGAGCGGGAGTGGTACCTGCACCACCAGCCCCCGAAGGGCGGCCGCCCGGCGCCGGGCCTCATCCCCTCCGCTGGCTCAGGGACGAAGGCGCCGACCAGCAAGGGTCCCCCGCACCTGCCACCGCCGGCACCGGTCGTGCCGTTGGCCAGCCCGCCCCTGCCCGGCGAGGGGGACTGGCATCCCATCGGGCGTCCGGTCGGCGGGCTGACGGCCGCGTACGCCGCCTACGTCCGCCCCGACCCCGTCCACACCAGCCTCGTCACCGGCGTGGCGTGGATGGACACGGACCTGCTCCGGGCGAAGCTCTACTCGGGATCGGAGGTTCCTGGCGGCACCTGGCCCACCATGACCCCCGTCGCCCCCGACCTGCGTCCCGCCATGGTGGGCGTCTTCAACTCGGGATTCCGCCTGCAGGACTCACGCGGCGGTTACTACACCGACGGCCGGCTGGCCAAGCCTCTGGTCGACGGCGCCGCCTCCCTGGTGATCCGGACCGACGGCGTGCCGACGGTCGCCAAATGGGGCAGAGATGCCGTGATGGGTCCCGACATCGCCTCGGTCCGCCAGAACCTGGCCCTCATCGTGGACGACGGCACCCCTGTGCCGGGTCTCCAGAGCGACTCCAACATCGCGTGGGGTGCCACCTTCGGAAACGCCGTCCTCGCCTGGCGTTCGGGCGTTGGCGTCACGGCCAACGGAGGCCTGGTGTACGCCGGAGGCCCCGGGCTCAGCGTGTACACGCTGGCCCAGGTCCTGGCCCACGCCGGGGCGGTGCGGGCCATGGAGCTGGACATCAACAGCGCCTGGGTGAACTACATCTCCTACGCCCAGGCGCCCGGCCTCCCGGCGGCGCCAGAGAACGGCACCAAGCTGCTCCCCGGCATGCAGTGGACGACGGCGCACAGCTTCGACGCCAGCACCCGCGACTCGGTCGTCATGTCGGCGACGCCGGGAGCGGATGCGCTGGCCAACCGGCCCACTCCCACGACGGCCACACCGACGACACGACCCGCACATAGGTGAGCGAGCCCACGCTCGCGCCGCTCGACAGGTTCCGCCTCGACGGGCGGGTCGTCCTCCTCACGGGAGCATCCAGCGGGATCGGGGAGCACCTGGCCCGTGTCCTGCACGGCGCCGGCGCCGAGCTGGTGCTGGCGGCGCGACGAGCTGATCGCCTCGAGGTCCTGGCGGACGAGCTCGGTGGCGCCCTGGCGGTTCCCTGTGACGTGGGTCGGGACGAGGACCTGGCCCGCCTCGTCGAACTGGCCCTCGACCGCCACGACCGCATCGACGTGCTGGTGAACAACGCCGGTACCGCCGACCCGATGCCGGCCGAGGAGGAGCCCGCCGAGCGCTTTCGGGAGGTGCTGACGGTCAATCTCTCCGCTGCCTTCGTCCTCACCCAGCTCGTGGGGCGTCAGATGCTCGAACGGGCCAGCGGCGTGGTGGTCAACGTGGCCTCGGTGCTCGGGCTGGTGGGGTCGGGCCAGATTCCTCAGGCCGGCTACGTCGCCAGCAAGGGGGGCCTGGTGAACCTCACCCGGGAGCTGGCTGCCCAGTGGGCCCGTCGAGGCGTGCGCGTGAACGCGCTGGCGCCGGGATGGTTCCGTACTGAGATGACCGAGATGATGTTCGCCGACGAGGGTGGTCGGCGATGGATCAGGCGCAAGACCCCGATGGGCCGGGCCGGCGACCTGCACGAGCTCGACGGCGCCCTGCTCTTCCTGGCCAGCGACGCCAGCAGCTACGTCACCGGCCAGGTGCTCACCGTCGACGGGGGATGGACCGCCATCTGAGGCGCGGCGTGGTCGGCGGTGTCCGTCAGCCCTCCGTGAGCACGACCACCTTGCCCAGCTTGCCGGGAGCAGCGAAGCGGTCGTAGGCCTCGGTCACCTGCTCGAGGGCGAAGCGAGCGGCGATCGGCACCTGCAGCCGACCTGCCGCCAACAGGGGAAGAGCCTGGCGCTCGAGTCGTCTCGCGGCGTCGGCCTTGCCCTCGAGCGGACGAGCCCGCAGCGTGGAGGCGACGATGTGGCCCCGTACCATCATCAGGACGCGCAGGTCGACCTCGGCGGTGGCGCCGGCCCCGACGCCGATGATGCTGATGCGGCCACCGACGGCGAGCGACGCCAGGTTGGCGGCCATGTTGGTCCCGCCCACCAGCTCGAGCACGACGTCGAACGGCCCGCGCGCCGCGAACTCGTCGGTGCCGACCACCTCGGCGCCGAGGGCTGCCACCGCCGAATGCAGCTCGGCGCGCCGCACGGTGGCCGTGACCCGTGCGCCTCCGGCCGCAGCCAGCTGCACGGCCGCCGTGCCCACGCCACCGGCAGCGCCATGGACGAGAACGTGCTCGCCCAGGGTCAGCTGGCACTGGGTGAACATGGCGTCGTGCGCGGTGGTGAAGGCCTCGGGGAAGGCGCCGGCGGCGTCCCAGCCCATGGTGTCGGGGACGGGCAGCGCCGTCCGCTCGTGGACGAGGACGAGCTCGGCCTGGGCGCCTCCGCCGACGACCGCCATGACGCGGTCCCCGGGCGCGAACCGCTCGACGTCAGGTCCCACGTCCACGACCTCGCCCGCCAGCTCCAGACCGGGTATGTCGCTCGGGCTGCCGGGGGGCGCGGGGTAGGCGCCCTTGACCTGAAGGAGGTCGGCGGCGTTGACGCCCGCGGCCCGCGTCCGCACGAGAAGCTGGCCGGTGGCAGGCACCGGATCGGGCCGGTCGGCGACGACCAGGGCGCCGCCGGTGATCGTCGCCGCCCTCACGTTGTCAGTCTCTCAGCAGCGGCGTACCGCTACCGAACCCGACCGGCCCCGTAGTACCCGCTGCGGATGGCGGGCTGGTAGGAGACAGTGGTGCCAGTGTGGTCGGCCACGACCATCTGCCCGTTGCCCACGTAGATGCCCACGTGACCAGGTGCAGGCGACTGGCCGCCGTAGTTCTCGAAGATCAGGTCCCCAGGTTGCAGGTCGCTCTGGGAGATCCGGGTCGTGACGTCGTACTGCTCGTTCGAGGAATGGGGCAGCGACACGCCGGCATGCTCCCAGGCCCACATGGTGAGGCCCGAGCAGTCGAAGGAGTCCGGTCCGGCTCCTCCGTACTGGTAGGGCTTTCCGATCTCCTGTTCTGCCCAGTACACGGCTGCCGACGCTCCGCCGTTGGACGGCGGGGCCGGCCCGGTGGCCGCGCCGGTCACGTGGGATGTCGAGCTGGCGGCGAGCGCCTGGGCGGCCTGGCGCTGCTGCTGGGCCTGGGCCACGAGGCCGACGAGCTGGCCCTTCACCCGGGACAGGGTCGCTTCTTCGGCCGCCGTCTCGGCGGCTGCGGCCCGGTCGGCGCTGGCCACCGAGGCCAGGGCGGCCTGGGCGTTCTGCTGGTCCTGCTCGAGGGCGGCCTGCCGGGCCTGCAAGGCGTGCCGGGCCTGACGCAGGCGGCCCACGACCTGGTGCTGGTCGCCCGCCAGCGCGTCGACGTACTGCTGGCGCAGGAGAGCGTCGTAGCGGGCGCCGGTCAGCACATCGGTCGACTGAGCGGTGCCTCCGTCCATGAAGGAGCTGACGGCGTCCTGACGCAGATGGTCATCGATCGCGCTCACCTGCTGCTCGTTGTCGGTCACCTGGGCTCGCGCCGCTGCCACCTGGGCCGACACCGAGTCTGCCCGGATCCGGGCCAGGTCGTACTCCTCGGTGAGATGGTCCTGCTGCGCGTTCTCGGCGTCGATCTGGGCGGCCAGGGCGCTGGCCTGAGCTTGCAGGTCTCCTGCTGCATCCCCGGCTGCAGGCTTGGCTCCGGCCGCCAGGGGGTAGGCGACCACGGTCAGAGCGGCAGCGGCAAGGGCGAGAGAACGACGCCACGGCGCAGTCGTCGCCGGCGCGATCCGTGGGGCGAGGCGCACAACGGGTCAGCAACCTACGAGGCCGCTGTCTCGTGATGCAAACCGCCCTCAAGCAGTTTCGCCTGATGAGCCGGTTCCTCACCTAGCAAAGCCCGGGACCCCGGTGCTTACACCCAGGTCAACGCTCGGCGCTACCGTCCCGAGCATGAGTGACATGTCAGCCGCTGGTGAGGACAGGATCGAGCACGACTCGATGGGGGAGGTCAGGGTTCCGGCGGCCGCCCGGTGGGGGGCCCAGACCCAGCGGGCGGTCGAGAACTTCCCCATCTCGGGGATGCGCATCGATCGCTCGTTGATCGCCGCCCTGGCGGCCATCAAAGCGGCGGCAGCCAGGGTCAACGGTCGCCTCGGGATCATCGACGCCGACGTGGCCGAGGCTCTCCAGCAGGCGGCCGGCGAGGTGGAAGCAGGCCGGTGGGACGACCACTTCCCGGCGGACGTGTTCCAGACGGGATCCGGCACCTCCTCGAACATGAACATGAACGAGGTCCTGGCCAATCTGGCCGGCGAGCGGCTGGGCCGCGAGGTCCGACCGAACGACGAGCCGAACGCCTCGCAGTCCTCCAACGACGTGTTCCCGTCCGCCATCCACGTCGCCGCCTGCCGCGGGATCGTCTCCGAGCTCGTGCCCGCTCTCGAGCACCTGCGCGAGGTCCTGCGGGAGCGCAGCCGCCGGTTCGCCCGCGTGGTGAAAGCTGGTCGGACCCACTTGATGGATGCAACCCCGGTGACGCTCGGGCAGGAGCTCGGCGGCTATGCATCGGCCATGGAGAACGGTGTCGGCCGCCTGCGCGACTGCCTGCCGCGCGTCGGCGAGCTTCCGCTCGGCGGGACCGCCGTGGGGACCGGCCTCAACGCCCCCGAAGGTTTCGCGTCAGCGGTGGTCGACGAGCTGGCCACCACGCTGGGCCTGCCCCTGACCGAGGCACGCGACCATTTCGAGGTCCAGGGCACCCGTGATGCCCTGGTGGAGGCGTCGGGAGTGCTGCGCACGGTGGCCGTGTCGCTCTACAAGATCTGCAACGACCTGCGATGGATGGCGAGCGGGCCCCGGACCGGGTTGGCGGAGATCCGGCTACCCGACCTGCAACCCGGGTCCTCGATCATGCCCGGGAAGGTCAATCCCGTCGTGCCAGAGGCAGTCTGCCAGGTCGTCGCCCAGGTGGTCGGAAACGACGCCGCCGTCGCCTTCGGAGGCGCCGCCGGGAACTTCGAGCTCAACGTCATGCTTCCGGTGATCGCCCGCAACCTCCTCGAGTCCGTGCGCCTGCTGACCGCTGCCAGCCGGTCCCTCGCCGACAAGTGCATCGCCGGCATCGAAGCCGACGAGGAGCGCTGCCGGACCAATGCTCTGTCGTCGCCGGCCATCGCCACGGCCCTCAATCCCTACATCGGCTACGAGCAGGCGGCCAAGGTGGTGAAGCAGGCGATGGCCGAGAACAAGGACCTGCGCACCGTCGTGCTCGAGCTCGGACTGCTGTCCGAGGACGAGGTCGACAAGGCGCTCGACGTCGAGGCCATGACCCGAGGCGGCATCCTGCGTTAGCGCGGGTTCGCCTGGTGATCGGCCCCTGGGATCCAACGCTCGGGGGCTCACGGGTACCCGTTGGTAAGGTCGCCGGGGTGCATCCCATCGAGCGGCTCCGGTACGTGGCCCGAGCGGACGGAGCCGGTCCGGGATCACTCGCCGCCGAGGCGGCGCATGCCCTGGCGGGCTTCGCCGACGACTCTGCCGCGCTCGTCACCGCCTGCCGACGGCTGGTCGACCGTCACCCGACGGCCGGCCCGCTGTGGTCGCTGGCGTGCCGGGTCCTTGCCGCGACCGATCCGGCACAGGAGGTGTGGAAGGTGGCGGACGAGCTCGAGTCCGACCCCACGCCGCTCGTGCTGGCTGATCGCCTACCGGCAGACGCGACGGTCGCGGTGCTCGGTTGGCCCGAGCTGGCCGGTCGCACGCTCGGCCGCCGGGCCGACCTGCGGGTGCTC
Organism: Acidimicrobiales bacterium; assembly: GCA_051984395.1. Lineage (GTDB taxonomy): Bacteria > Actinomycetota > Acidimicrobiia > Acidimicrobiales > AC-9 > AC-9. The sequence goes on from JBPYEZ010000063.1 coordinate 37,465, forward strand.
GTCGTCGACACGTTGGGCGAGGGGTCGAGCCTGGCCCGGCGTCTGCGCTCGTCGGGGAGCGAGGTCCTCGAGGTGCCAGAGTCCGGCCTGGGCAGCGCGGTGGGCGCCGCCGACCTGGCCGTGCTGGAGGCCTCGTTGCTGAGCGGAGAACAGCTGGTCTCCGTCTCCGGAGCGAGGGCGGCGGCCTCGGTGGCCCGACTGGCCTCCCGCCCCCTCTGGGTCGTCGCCGGCGCTGGACGGGTGCTGCCCGCCCGGCTCGGGGAGGCGGTGTGGCGTCGCCTCGACGACGATCCCGATCCCCCCTGGGATCGCGACGACGAGATCGTTCCCGTCGATCTCGTCGATCAGGTCGTCGGACCCTCCGGAGCCGTGGCGCCGGCCGAGGCTCTGCGCCGGACGGACTGCCCGGTGACCCCCGAGCTGCTCAGGCAGGTCGGTTGAGGCTCCGCTCGTCGGCCGGTTGGGGGCGGGTTCACGCCGGACGGGTCGGCCGCTAGCGTCCGGGGCTCATGGGCGAGATCATCGAGTTCCCGAGCAACGGCAACACCGTTCAGGGGTACCTGGCCACCGAGGGCACGGGCCCGGGCGTCGTCGTCATCCAGGAGTACTGGGGGCTGGTCGACCACATCAAAGAGGTGTGCGACCGCTTTGCCGCTCAGGGCTTCGTGGCCCTGGCGCCTGACCTCTTCCACGGTCAGCAGGCCCGCGAGCCCGACGAGGCCGGCAGGCTCATGATGGCGATGAACCTCGAGCAGGCGGCAAAGGACATGAGTGGCGCCGTCGACGCGGTGAAGGCGCGCTGCTCGAGCCACGGGGTCGGCGTGGTCGGGTTCTGCGTGGGTGGTGGGCTGGCACTCGTGCTGGCCTGCCAGCGTCCGGACCTGGTGAGGGCCGTCGTTCCCTTCTACGGGTTGATCCCCTGGCCCGAGCTCCAGCCCGACTACGCCAAGCTCGATGGCGCCGTGCAGGGCCACTTCGCCGAGCGCGACGACTCGGCCGGGCCCAAGGCGGCGAGAGAGCTGGAGGACACGCTGACGGCGCTGGGCAAGCGGGCCCGGATGTACATCTATCCAGGTACTCAGCACGCCTTCTTCAACGACGACCGGCCGGAGGTGTACGACGCCACGGCGGCCCGGGAGGCGTGGGAGAAGGTCCTGCCATTCCTGCGGGAAGAGCTGCTCCACTGATTCCCGAGGGCCGACGCCGCCAGCGCCACGGCTTGGCGGCCGTGCGGGGGCGCCCGTAGCATCCGGTACATGTCAGCGAGATCCAGGGATCTGCCCCGTCGTTCCTGTCTGTCCGTGCCCGGTTCCAGCGAGCGCTTCCTCGAGAAGGCGCCGAACGTGCCCGCCGACATGACGTTCCTCGACCTCGAGGACTCGGTCGCGCCGCTGGAGAAGGAGTCGGCCCGAGCAAAGGTGGTCGACGCCATCAAGAACCACGACTGGGGCGAGCGGGTGATGTGCGTCCGGGTGAACGCCTGGGACACCAAGTGGACCTACGGCGACGTCGCAGAGGTGGTCGGGAACGCCGGGGACCGCCTCGAAGAGATCATGCTGCCGAAGACGCAGTCGGCCGCCGAGGTCGTGGCGCTGGACCTGCTTCTCACCCAGGTCGAGGCCAACGCCGGGCTGCCGGCGGGTCACATCGGGATCGAGGCCCAGATCGAGACCACTCGGGGTCTCATCAACGTCGAGGACATCTGCGCAGCCTCGCCCCGCCTGGAGACGATCGTCTTCGGGCCCGCCGACTTCGCCGCGTCGATGGAGATGCCGGTGCTGACCGGGGGAGTGTCGATCTCCGAGTACCCCGGCGACCACTTCAACTACGTGTTCTCCAAGATCCTCATGGCCGGACGGGCCAACGGTCTCCAGGTCATCGACGGACCGTTCCTCAGGATCCGGGAGCTCGACGCGCTTCGCGAGTACTGCATGCGGACCCGGACGCTCGGCTACGACGGCAAGTGGGCGCTCAACCCCGACCAGGTGACCGTCCTGAACGAGGTGTACTCGCCCACCCAGGAGCAGTACGACCGCGCGCTGGCGATCCTCGCCGCGTACCGGCAGGCAACCGAGGACGAGCGCAAGGGTGCGGTGATGTTCGGCGACGAGATGATCGACGAGGCCAGCCGCAAGATGGCGGTCAAGTTCGTGACACGGGGGGAGCGGGCGGGGTTGACGCCCAGCTCCGGCTAGGACGGGCGCCCGGATCGCCCGTGGCCGACCGACCATTCGACGCGCCTGTCATCGACGCGATCCTGCCGGCGCGCAACGAGGCGCCCACGGTGGCGACGGTGGTGGAGGCGTGCCGGCGGTGCGCGGCGGTACGCGAGGTCATCGTGGTCGACGACGGCTCGGTCGACGACACCGCCGACCGGGCGGCGGCGGCAGGCGCCAAGGTCATCCATCGCGACGATGCCGCCGGGCCGTCGCTCGGCTCGAAGGCGCACGCCATGGAGGCCGGTGTTGCCGCCTCGGACGCTCCCGCCGTGCTGTTCGTCGACGCCGACCTGCTCGGGCTGACCAGTGATCACCTCGACCAGGTGTGCCGGCCCTTCCTCGAGGGGACGGCCACGATGTCGGTGGGCTGGTTCGACTACCGGGCATGGAACCCGCTCGTGCTCCGGCTGCCTCCGACGACGGGGGAGCGGGTGGTCCCGCGCTGGGTCTTCGAGGCCATACCACCGGAGAAGCGGGACGGCTACACGATCGAGATCATGATCAACGAGGTCATCGCCGAGCGCCGCCTGCCCACGACCGCCAGGATCATGCGCGGCGTCACCCATCGCACCAAGCGCCAGAAGCTGGGCCGCCTGGAGGGGTACCGGCGTACCTGGGAGATGTTCTGGACCCTGCTGTCCCTTCCGCTCACGGGTGTCGTGCGCTGGAGGAGCTACTGGTTCTATCTGCGGGGCCTCACCATCGAGCGCTGACGCCGCTCACGAGGCCGAGCCGGCCGCGAGGCGCCGGGCGATGACCTTGAGGGCCAGCGTCTCGTCGGCCCCCTCGAAGATCGAGAGGACCCTGGCGTCCACGAAGTACCGGCTCACCGGGAACTCCTCGGCGTAGCCCATCCCGCCGTGGATCTGCATGGCCTCGCGCGTCACCCACTCGGCCGCACGGCACACGTACGCCTTGATCATCGAGGCCTCGAGGGCTCCCTCGCCCTTGGCCATTAGCCGGGCCACCTGGTAGGCGAACTGCCGGCTGGCCTGGATGATGGCCGCCATCCGGGTGAGCTTGGCCCTCGTCAGCTGGTAGTCGAGGACCGGCGAGCCGAACACCACCCGGTCGGTGGCGTAGCGCAGCGCCGCCTCGTATGCAGCTTGCATCAGCCCCAGGGCGCGCGCCGCCGTCTGGAGCCGTCCGTTCTCGAAGCCTTCCATCTGGAAGTAGAAGCCGCGACCCTCGCCCTCGGGCCCACCGATGAGACAGTCGTCGGGGACCCACCACCCCTCGAAGGCGAGCTCGTAGGAGTGCATTCCCCGGTACCCGAGGGTGTCGATCGGGCGGCCCTCGAGACGTCCGGCAGGTCCGGCCCGTCCCTCGGCTGCGGGGTCCTGGGTGAGCACGAAACCGTGACCATCGCCGCGGGGCTTCGGGACCACGAACAGCGACAGACCGCGGTGGGCCTTGGCCCGGTCGGGATCCGTGCGGGCCAGCAGCATGAGGACGTCGGCTCGCGCCGCGAACGTGCACCAGGTCTTCACCCCGTCGATCACCCACCCACCGTCGCCGCGCACCGCCGTCACCTTGATGCCCGCAACATCCGAGCCGAAGTCCGGCTCGGTGACCGCCACCGCCGCCATCGCCTCGCCGCTGGCGAGCTTCGGGAGCCAGTGCTGCTTCTGCTCCTCGGTACCGCCCTTGACGAGGGCTCGAGTGAGAATCTCGGGCCGGGTCACGAGCGAGCCGCCGGCGCCGAGCGACCCTCGGGACAGCTCCTCGGTGGCGACGACCATGCCCATGTAGTCGCTCTCGCCTCCCGCCGCGAACCCGCCGTACTCGGCGGGCACCGACAGGCCGAAGGCACCCATCTCGGCCAGTCCGGCGATGATCTCCTCGGGGATGTCCTCGTTGTGTCGATGGATGGCCTCGGCGACGGGCTGGATCCGGTCCTCGGCGAAGCGGCGGAACGTGTCCTGAACCATCTCGAAGTCGGCGTCGAGGTGGCGTGGGCCCTCCTCACCGGCCAGGTCGGCCAGTACCCCGGGCGAGCGGTAGGCCCGTACGAACGGCAGGGTGGCGTCGAGGTGACCGGGCTCTGTCCCCCACTCGTCCTCCCGGCCGAGGATGCGGGTCAGCAGGTCGTGCACGGCGTCGGCGACGAAGACGCACGCCAACACGGCCTCGACCTCGCCCTTGGAGCCGTAGTCGAGGACGGCCCGGGCGCACTCCACCGACGCGGCGGCGTGGGCCAGGTCGTAGGCGACGACCTGCTGCTCGTCGGGCCCGCCACGGGACGCCAGGTGTCGAGCGGCCTCGTCGACGGCGACCTTGGCCTCCTCGACGACGACGGCAGCAGCGTCCAGGTCTGCAGCGATCATGCCCGGAAGGCTATCGACGCTGTGCCAGGACGGTGACGAGTGGCGGCAGGACGACCGGATCCTCACGGGGGTCGACGTCGGTGAGGCTGGCGAGGTAGTCGGTCACCGGACCAGGGCCGGCACCGGCCGGCGCCTCGGCCCAGGCGTCGACGAGGTCCAGGCCGGCCTGGCTCACGAGGGCGGGCAGCAGCGAGCCGAGGTCGGGGTGGGGAGCCCCGGGCATCGACAGCGCACCGCCGCCGATCCGGCCGGCGCTGGTGATCGGCTCCTGGGCGACGACCCACCCACCGGTTCGCACGGCGGCGGCCATGCGCTTCAGCACCGCCACCGGCTCGACCACGTGCATGAGGAGGAACCGGCAGAAGGCCAGGTCCACCGGCTCGGGCAGCAGCAGGTCCTCGCCGGCCTGGGTGATGGCCAGCACCTGGGTGTGGGCGGCGGCGGTCTGCGCCACCGCGTCCCGAGCGCGGGGGTCGTTGTCGACCGCGTACACCCGCCCGGTGCGCCCCACCATCTCGGCCAGGGCCACGCTCACGTCTCCACCGCCCGCGCCGACGTCGACGCAACGCCATCCCTCTCCGACGCCCAGCCGTTCCAGGGCAGTGGCCAGTGGGCGGCGATAGACGTCGTTTCGGAGCCCCAGCTCGGTCATGCCGCTCGCACCGCGTCGCCGACCTCGCCGATGGCCACGGGCATGCCCGACGGTAGCCTGTCGGCCGTGCCGAACCGAACCGATCCGGCGTTGGCCGACGACCTCGTCGAGGCCGTGCGGACGTTCGTGGCCAAGGAGGTGATGCCGGTCGCCTCCTCACTCGAGCACGCCGACGCCTATCCGGACGACCTCGTCGAGGCCATGCGGGACCTGGGCCTGTTCGGGTGCCTGGTCCCCGTCGAGCACGGAGGCCTCGGCCTCGACACCGTGACCTACTCCCGCATCGTGGCCGAGCTGGCAGCAGGCTGGATGTCGCTCACGGGCGTGCTCAACACCCACATGATCGTCACGACCCTCCTCGTTCAGCACGGGACGGCCGCCCAGCGGGCCCGCTGGCTGCCCCGTCTGGCCACGGGCGAGCTCCGGGGAGCGCTGTCGCTGAGCGAGCCCGACGCCGGCAGCGACACGGCAGCGCTGCGCTGCCGGGCCCGGCGGGACGGCGACACCTACGTGCTCGACGGCACCAAGATGTGGGTCACCAACGGCGAGCGGGCCGGGCTCGTCGCCCTGGCCGCCCGCGCATCGGAGGGCGTCACCTGCTTCATGGTCGAGAAGGAGCCCGGCCCCCGCTCCGGTGGCATCACCATCTCGCGGCGGATCGGGAAGCTCGGCTACAAGGGCATCGAGACCGTCGAGATGTCCTATGACGGCCACGTGGTCCCCGACGACGCAGTGCTCGGGGGAGCGGCGGGGTTGGGCAGGGGCCTGCCCCAGATCCTGGGCGGGCTCGAGCTCGGGCGGGTGAACATCGCGGCGCGCGCCTGCGGGGTCGCGGGTGCGGCGTTCGACGCCGCTATCCGCTATGCCCAGCAGCGGGAGGCGTTCGGGGTGCCGATCGCCCGCCATCAGGCCATCCAGTTCAAGCTGGCGGACATGGGGACCAAGCTCGAGGCGGCCCGTCTGCTCACCCGCTCGGCCGCCGAGAAGCTCGATGCCGGTGAGCGGGCCGACGTGGAGGCCGGCATGGCCAAGCTCTTCGCCTCCGAGGCGGCGCTGGAGATCGCCACCGAGTCGATGCGCATCCACGGCGGGTACGGCTACAGCACCGAGCTGCCGATCGAGCGGTACTTCCGGGATGCCCCGCTGATGATCATCGGCGAGGGGACGAACGAGATCCAGCGCATGGTGATCGCCCGGGGACTGCTCGGCCGCCATCCCCTCTGACGGCCGGGGCGGGGTCGGCGCCCGCCCGGGGCGGCATTCCTGAGAGTCACGCAGAACGAGGCCCCCGAGCCGCGGGCTACGGTGGCCGCTCGTGAAGGTGACCATGTTGCTGTGCGACTCGGCCCAGGTGGCGGACGGGAAGCTGTTCATCCTCGGCGCAGGCTGGAGCATGATCGGCCCCGAACCTGCTCCCTCGGCGGTGGCGTTGAAGATCGAGGTCGGCTGGCAGGAGGCGCTCCAGCCCCATCACTGGGAGCTGTACCTGGTCGACGCGGACGGGAGGGACGTGAACATCGACACCCCCGAGGGCCCCCGTCCGGTCGAGGTACGGGGGGACTTCCACGTGGGACGGCCCACCGGCGTGCCCGAGGGCAGCCCGAGCGACGTCGCTCTGGCCGTCAACCTGGGCCCGGTCCCGCTGGCGACCGGCTCCCGCTACACCTGGAGGCTCAGCATCGACGGGGAGACCGACCAGAGCTGGGAGCTCGGGTTCAGCACCAGGCCGTCGGTGCCGACGCCGTGACGGTCCACGAGCGTCCCTTCGGCGCATACCTGGAGGACTTCGAAGTCGGCGATGTCTACCGGCACTGGCCCGGCAAGACGATCACCGAGTACGACGACCATCTCTTCTGCATGATCACGATGAACCACCACCCGTTGCACACCAACGAGTGGTTTGCCGAGTCCGAGACCGTGCACGGCCGCAACGTCGTCGTCGGCAACCTCGTCTACTCGCTGGTGCTCGGCATGAGCGTCCCCGACATCAGTGGGTCCTCGATCGCCAATCTGGAGGTCGAGTCGCTCGTCCACCGCTTCCCGACCTTTCACGGCGACACCGTCTACGCCGAGACCCGGATCCTCGACGTCGTCCCTTCGCGTTCCAAGGACGACCGGGGGATCGTGACGGTCGAGACGAAGGGCTTCAACCAGCGGAGCGAGGAGGTCTGCTACTTCCGCCGTAAGGTCATGGTCTGGAAGCGGGAGCATGCTCCGGCGCGGCGCCGTCCGTACGGCGAAGGCGTGTGGGACTGAGAGGTCCTGGCCGCGGGCCGGCGTCCGTCTGAGACATATGTCACAGTGAATTATCCGGTCCGACACGCGCGGGTAACCTCCTGTTCAGTGCCAAGGGGGGCAACGCTGAAGGTCACCTTCTACGGGGTGCGAGGATCGTGCCCCTGTCCGAGCGAAGCCAATCGACGCTATGGCGGGAACACCGCCTGCGTCGTCATCGACGCCCCTGGTGAGCTCCCGATCATCCTCGATCTCGGGACCGGGCTGCGACAGTTCGGGGACCACCAGCCGACCGACGGCTCGTTTCGCGCCACGGCGTTCCTCACCCACATCCACTGGGACCATGTGCAGGGCCTCCCGTTCTTCCCGCCCATCGATCGGGTCGGTGCCACGCTCGACGTCTATGGCCCTCCCCAGACGGAGGGCTCCCTGCACGACGTGTTCGGGAACTTCATGCGCCCCCCATACTTCCCCGTTCATTTCAGCGAGCTGCGGGGCGACATCCGCTTCCACGACGTGGTCGACGAGGACCTCGCCGTGGGGGCGGCCAAGGTGCGGATCCGTCCGGTCCCCCACTGCGGACCGACCATCGGCTTCAGGGTCGAGACCGGGGGCCGGAGCATCGCCTACGTCAGCGACCACCAGGCTCCGGTGTCGCTGCGCGGCGTCGCGGACAGCGTGCTCGAGCTGTGCGACGGTGTCGACCTGCTGATCCACGACGCCCAGTACACGCCGAGCGAGTTCCGGGAGAAGGCCCACTGGGGTCATTGCACCGTCGACTACGCTCTCCTCGTGGCCAAGGAGGCCGGCGCCCACCGGCTCGCTCTGTTCCATCACGATCCCGCTCACAACGACGACGAGCTCGACCGGCTTCTGTCGAGCGCCCGCCACAGCTCCAGCGCTGCTGGCGGCGTGGACGAGGTGACGGCGGCCTCCGAGGGCCTGGTTATCGACCTCCACCGCCCCTGACGTGGCGGCGCAGGACGACCTCGAGCGCGGGTCGGCGGCGACGTTCGACACCGCTCGGTACCGCGAGGTGCTGGGTCACTTCGCCACGGGTGTCGCCGTCGTGACCACTGCCGACGACGATGGGCCGGCCGGCTTCACCTGTCAGGCCTTCAACGCCTTGTCTCTCGACCCACCCCTGGTCGTGTTCGCCCCGTCCCGCTCGTCACAGAGCTGGCCGAGGATCGAGCAGACGAGAGTGTTCTGCGCCAACGTGCTGACCGAGGACCAGGAGGCGCTGGGGCGGGTGTTCGCCACCAAGAGCCAGCAGAAGTTCGACGGCGTGGGATGGCGCCCCGGGTCCACCGGATCTCCGGTCCTGCACGACGCCCTGGCCTGGGTGGAGTGTCGCCTCGAGGCGGCCCACGACGGCGGCGATCACCTCGTCGCCATCGGTCGCGTGCTCGACATGGGCGTGGGGCACGGCCATCCGCTCGTGTTCTACCGGGGAGGCTTCGGCCGCTTCGAGGCGTGACCGCCTAACCTCGCCGTCGTGCCCACCGTCACCCCATCGGCGCAGATCATCGATGTCGTGGTGGTGCAGCCCGACGTCCACGGGGACGAGCGGGGGCGCTTCCTGGAGACCTACCGCCGATCGTGGTTTCCCCTGGGGCGCGAGATGGTGCAGGGGAGCTGCTCGGACAAGCGGGCCGGCGCGCTGGTGGGCCTCCACTACCACCTGCACCAGGCCGACTACTGGTACGTGGTGCGGGGCGAGGCCCGCGTGGTGCTCCACGACCTCCGCCTGGGGTCGCCCACCGACGGCGCCACCATGGCACTCGACCTCGGTGAGCGGACGGGCCTCGGCGTCTTCATCCCCCCCGGTGTGGCCCACGGCTTCGCCGCGCTGGCCGACATGACGCTGACCTACCTGGTCGACGGCTACTACAACCCGGCGGACGAGCTGGGAGTGGCTTGGGACGACCCGGAGGTCGGCGCCGACTGGGGGGTGACGTCCCCGGTCGTCTCCGACCGGGACCGGACCAACCCCCGCCGTTCGGATCTGCCTCCCGCCAGGCGCCCGACCCTCGGGCTACGGGCATGAGTGGCTTCTGCGCCGAGGGCGTCTAGGCTGGTGAGAGGCCTGGCGGGTCGCTCATGAGGCCTGGCGGTCTGTGAAACACAGAGTCTCCGATTATTCGGTTCAATAGAGTCTCGTGTACGGCAACGGGAGTGACATCCCGAAGGGGTCCACGACCCCCCGTCGGGAAAGGTGGGCACGCGGACAATGAGCATCTTGCTCCTCGTCGTGGTCCTGCTCGTCGTAGCCATCGTGCTGTCCCGACTGACCTGGGCGTCTCTGGGAGAACGGCAGTCGATCAGGCACCACGAGCAGGCGATGGACGTGCTGCGGTCGGTGTCGGGCCGCCCGGTCGGGCCCGACGAGACCGAGGTGGAGGAACACGGCGGCGCGCACGTCAAGTCATCGGCGCACAACACCGGTGGCTTTCCCGCGCCCGCCGACACCAGGGCGGTGCCCGAGGCAACCGCGCACCGCGACGACACCATTCGGATCCTCAGGGCCGAGCCGACCGGCGCCGCACCGTCCAACCTCGAGGCGGCCGAGGGTCGGACGGATCCGGCGGCGGCGTCGGCCGCCTCGACGCGACCCGCCCCGCCGCCGACCGGCCCGCCCGCGGGTCCGGACGCAGCCGAGCAGCCGGCGGGCGTCGAGGCCCGCCCGGCCGGCGCTGGATCGGGACCGAGCTGGGAGCCGGCCGACTCACGCCCGCGCTCGCCCGACCTCGACGGAGACCAGGCCAAGCCTGCTTTCGTGTTCATCGCCGACGACAGCGGCCAGCCCGGTCCCATCACCGTGCCACCGAGCGTCGCCGACGCTGTCCGCCGCAGCGGTCGCGGTCGCTGGGGCGACGGACGGAGCGATGGTCAGCGGCGCACGAACGGCGGACGGGTCGACGAGCCACGTCCGGCAGACGAGCCTGCCGCCGCGCCGTCGGTGCTGCCCAGGCCACCCTCGCTCGAGGAGCAGGAGTGGTCCGCCTCGTCCAGGAGCGAGGCCCGGTCGCGTTCGCGGGCGCGGACTCGATCGAGACTGTGGGGGCGCGTACTGGCCCCGGTCCACGCCACGGGACGGATGGCATCGGAAGCGCGCGGTCGTCTCGGGTCCGCCCACCGTCCTGTCCCGCCTGCCGGCGACGTCGCTCGCGCCGACGACGGGTGGTTGGGAGGCGTCCCTGGTGAGCCGACAGGTGAGGGCGTGACGGTCATGACGGCCGATGCCCCGCCCGTCGCCACCGGTCCCGAAAGAGGGGAAGCCGTCGCCGAGACGGCTCCCAGCCCCGCGGCACCTGCGGGCCCGCCGCCTTCGGGCCCGCCGCCCGGCCCCGATCGTGACTGGTTCAGCGCCGCAAGCGACGGCGTCGGGACCGCCGCTTTCGACGGCCGTCAGGCCGAGCAGCCGGGGCCGCCGTTCCTCCAGCGGTCGGCGCGGGCGCGGCGGCGCGGCGTCGTCGTGGGCCTGGCGACCGTCGTGGTCGTCGTCTGTGTCGTTGCCGGCGTCCTGGTGGCGACGATGTCGGGCTCCTCCAACTCGAGCAAGGCCCCGCCCAGCCGGCAGGCGTCGCCCCCGGCGAGGCCAGCTCCTGGTCCTGCTCCGGCTCCCTCGCCGCTGACACTGGTCTCCCACGACGACAACGGGGCCGTGTACAACCTCAACGCCGGTCGGGTCTCCTTGTCGGCCGTGGCCAGCGGGCGAGTCTGGATCGAGGTCGTCTCCGGCACCGGACCGTACGGTCAGGTGCTGTGGCAGGGCATCCTCACCGACGGCCAGAGTCAGCAGGTCACCAACGACGCGCCGGTCTGGGTCCGCATCGGTGCCGCGTCCAACGTGGCCGTGACCGTCAACGGAGGCGGCGTCGTGCTTCCGCAGTCACCGACGACCTACAACCTCACCTTCTCGCAGGCCTAGGCGAGCGCGCCCTCGCCGCGCTCACGCGGCGATGCCGACCGCGCGCAGCACGAAGGCGAGCACGAACGCCTCGTCCCGCCAGGCGTCGTAGCGTCCCGAGGGGCCCTGGTGACCGGCGCCCATCTCGGTCTTCAGCAGCACCCGGGCGTCGGGATCGGTCGCACGCAGCTTCGCCACCCACTTCGCCGGTTCCCAGTAGCTGACCCTGGGGTCGGTCAAGCCCCCGGTCACCAGCATCTCGGGGTGGGGGCCAGCGGTCACGTTGTCGTATGGGGCGTACGACTTCACGTAGGCGTAGGCGTCGGGGTCGTCCCTCGGGTTGCCCCACTCCTCCCACTCGAGCACGGTGAGCGGCAGCGAGTCGTCCAGGATCGTGGTGAGGCAGTCGACGAACGGCACCTCGGCGACGACCGCCCTGAACAGCTCCGGCGCCAGGTTGACCACGACGCCCATGAGCATGCCGCCCGCGCTCCCGCCCCGAGCCACGAGCCCATCCACCGAGGTCCAGCCCTCTGCCACCAGGTGACGGCCGCAAGCCAGGAAGTCCGTGAAGGTGTTGGTCTTGTGGAGGAGCTTGCCGTCCTCGTACCAGCGCCGCCCCAGCTCGCCTCCACCGCGTACGTGGGCGATGGCGTACAGGAAGCCCCGGTCCAGCATGCTGAGGCGCAGCGAGGAGAAGAGAGGATCCAGGCTGTGCTCGTAGGCGCCGTAGCCGTAGAGAAGGGCTGGCCCTCCCGGCGCCCTGTCCTCCCGGTAGACCAGCGAGATGGGAACTCTCGTGCCGTCGTCGGCGGTCGCCCAGGCTCGCTCGGTCCGGTACCGGGCGGGGTCGTAGCCGCCGAGGACGGGCTGACGCTTCAGCAGTCGGGCGGTGCGGTCCTCCATGTCGTAGTCGTAGACCGACCGGGGCGTGACGAGGGAGCTGTAGTCGTAGCGCAGGACCCGTGACCCGAACTCGGGGTTGGGGCCGCCCCAGGCGGTCGACACCGTCTCGGGCTGAGAGACGGTGTGGGATCGGTCGTCGCGCAGGCTGGTCACCCGGATCCGGCGGCTGGCCTCCGCCCGTTCGTACACCGCCAGGTGGTCGGCGAATACATCGATGTCCTCCAGCCTCACGTCATGCTGGTGGGCGATGACGTCCCGCCAGGCGTCCCTCCCGGGGCGGTCGACCGGCGCCGCGACGAGCCTGAAGTTCTCAGCATCGGCGTTGGTCACGATGAGGAACCGCCCGTCGTGGTGCTCGACCGCGTACTCGACCCCCTGTCGGCGGGGCTCGATGACCCGGAAGTCGCCATCGGGGTCGTCGCCCGCCAGCACCCGGACCTCGCTGGTGACAGTGCTCTGGAGCTCGAGCACGACGAAGGCGTCGTCCTTGGTCTTGGAGACGCCCACGTAGAAGCGCTCGTCGACCTCCTCGTGGACGCACGCGTCCTCTTCGGGAGGACTGCCCACGGCATGGCGCCAGAGCTGGTAGGGGCGCATGGCATCGTCGGGCCGGGTGTAGAAGAGGGTTGCCCCGTCGTTGGCCCAGGCCAGGCCGTAGTACACGTCCTCCAGCTCGTCCGGGAGGTCGGTGCCGGTGCTCAGGTCACGGACCCGCAGGCGGTGCCGCTCGCCGCCGGTCGTATCGACCGCGAAGGCCATCAGCCGGTGGTCGGGGCTCACCGCCAGCCCGCCGAGGGAGAAGTACTCGTGGCCGGCGGCGAGCTCGTTCTCGTCGAGGAGCACCTGCTCGGCCGGGTCACCCGGCGAGGTCGCGGGGTCGATCGGATCGGGATCGCCGGGCGGAGGGGCCGGACGGCGACAGTGGATGGCGTACTGGCGACCCTCGACGGTTCTCGAGTAGTAGCTCCAGGGCCCCTTTCGGACGGGCACGGAGAGGTCCGTCTCCTGGATCCGGGCCACGATCTCGGCGTAGAGCGCTTCCTGCAGGGCGGTGGTGTCCGCCGTCGCCGCTTTCGTGTACGCGTTCTCGGCCTCGAGGTAGGCGATGACGTCGGGGTCGTCCCGCTCACGGAGCCAGTACCAGTCGTCGAGGCGCTCGTCGTCGTGGGCCCGCAGCACGGTCGGCCGGCGGGGAGCGACAGGCGGAGCCGGAGGGGTGTCCGGCGTGCGGTCAGGGATCGCCATCGCCCCGAGAGGATAGGACCGGCCGAGGGCCGAGGCAGGGGGCTCGGACGGGGGCGAAACGCCCATAGTCTGGTGGGCGTCGGAGGTTTCTGGGCCCGCTGGGAGTTGTTACTATGGACGTAGGAGAAATTCAGGCCGAGCCGATGATGGAGGGGCTGATCGCCTGATGGCAACCACCGATCTGGACCTCGACCGGTACAAGCTCGGGTGGAGCGACGTCGAGGAGTACATCTTCAAGCCCAAGAAGGGCCTCAACGCGGACATCGTCCGGGAGATGTCCTGGATGAAGGGTGAGCCCGACTGGATGCGGGACATGCGGCTGAAGGCGCTCCGGCATTTCGAGCGCAAGCCGATGGCGCCCTGGTTCGCCGTCAACATGCCGAACATCGACTTCGACGACATCTACTACTACATCAAGCCGACGGAAAAGCAGGTCGACGCCTGGGACGAGCTGCCCGAGTCGGTCAAGGCCACCTACGAGAAGCTCGGGATCCCCGAGGCGGAGCGCAAGTACCTGGCGGGCGTCACCGCCCAATACGAGTCCGAGGTGGTGTACCACCGCAACCGGGACAACCTAGAGAGCCAGGGGGTCCTGTTCTGCGACATGGACACCGCGCTGCGGGAGTACCCCGAGATCGTGAAGCGGTACTTCGGCACGGTGATCCCGCCCAACGACAACAAGTTCGCAGCCCTCAACTCGGCGGTGTGGTCCGGCGGGTCGTTCATCTACGTGCCGCCCGGCGTGAAGGTGGAGATGCCGCTCCAGGCGTACTTCCGGATCAACGCCGAGAACATGGGCCAGTTCGAGCGGACGCTGATCATCGCCGACGAGGGCGCGCAGGTGCACTACATCGAGGGATGCTCGGCCCCGGTCTACACCTCGGACTCCCTGCACTCGGCCGTGGTCGAGCTGGTGGCCAAGCCCAGCGCTCGCATCACCTACACCACGATCCAGAACTGGTCGAGCAACGTCTACAACCTCGTGACCAAGCGGGCCCGCTGCGAGACCGAGGGCCACGTCGAGTGGATCGACGGCAACATCGGGTCGCGCCTGACCATGAAGTACCCCTCGGTGTACCTCGTGGGGCCCAAGGCGTCGGGCGAGGTGCTCTCGGTGGCGTATGCCGGGCCCGGTCAGCACCAGGACGCCGGAGCCAAGATGATCCATGCCGCCCCGGAGACCAGCTCGACCATCGTGTCGAAGTCCGTCTCCAAGGACGGAGGGATCACGACGTACCGGGGGCTGGTCCACGTGGACGAGGGGGCCACCAACGCCAAGAGCTTCGTCCGCTGCGACGCGCTGCTCCTCGACGAGATGAGCACCTCCAACACCAAGCCCTACATGGAGGTCGAGGAGCGCGACGCCCAGATCGGGCACGAGGCGACGGTCTCCAAGGTCGGCGACGACCAGCTCTTCTACCTGATGAGCCGCGGCCTCTCCGAGCAGCAGGCCATGAGCATGATCGTGAACGGCTTCATCGAGCCCGTCACGCTCACGCTGCCGATGGAGTACGCCGTCGAGTGGAGCCGGCTGATCGAGCTGCAGATGGACGACGCCGTCGGCTGATCTCCGTGGGCTGATCTCCGTCGGCTGAGTGTAGACTCATGTTCCCTCTAGGCGAATGGGTGGAGCAACAGGGAGCGCCCGCCTGGTCGGGGGGATAGAGCTCATGCCGATGCGCGAGGAATGCAAGCACTTCCAGAGCCGGACCTACGCATCCGGAGAAGTGGCCCGCTTCTGTGTGCTCGACCTTGCTCCCGAGGCACCCTGGCGGTGTCCCGAGAACTGCCCGGCCTACGAGCGCAGGATGGCTGACGCGGGCTGGGCGCACGGCAGCCTGGTCGAGCCGGCGATCGAGGAGGAGCCCGCCGTCCCCGGTCCCGAGGCCACGCACCTGCTGGACGAGGCCGAGGACATCGTGAACTCCGTCGGCGCCAGCGTGGCCGCCGAGGTCGAGCGGGAGCGGGAGCGCCGAGCGGCCACCGCCGCCAACCCCTGGTGGCGCCGCTGGCGCCGCGGGCGCTGAATCCCTACTGGCCCCTGAAGGTCGGCTGACGCTTCTCGGCGAAGGCGACCATCGCCTCGCGTAGATCGTCAGAGGGGAGGAAGGCCGCGTTCCAGGCGGCCACGTAGTCCAGCCCCTCGGCCACGCTGCGCTCCTCGCCCGCTGCCAGCACCGCCTTGGTCCCCTGGACGGCGAGTGGCGAGTTGGCGGCGATCTCGGCTGCCATCCCGGTCGCGGCCTTCACCACGCTTTCGTGGTCGGGAAGCACGTCGTTCACCAGGCCGATCTGCCGGGCGCGGTCTGCAGGGATGTCCTTTCCCGTGTAGGCGAGCTCCGCCACGTGGCCCATGGGGATGATCCGCGGCAGGCGTTGCAGGCTGCCGAGGTCGGCGACGATGGCGATCTTCGTCTCCCGCACCGAGAAGACGGCGTC
The DNA here is from genome assembly GCA_051984395.1 of Acidimicrobiales bacterium. Lineage (GTDB taxonomy): Bacteria > Actinomycetota > Acidimicrobiia > Acidimicrobiales > AC-9 > AC-9. The sequence continues at coordinate 53,401 of JBPYEZ010000063.1, forward strand.
GGCTGCGGCCAGCCGGATGTCGCAGGCGGCGATGAGGTCGACCCCGCCGCCGATGCAGTAGCCCTGCACGGCAGCGATCACCGGCTTGGGGCATTCGGCCACCGCGGTGATCGAAGCCTGCATCCGGTGTACCTCTCTCAGGGTCTGGCGGGCGTTGGCCACCTGCGACCCGCCCGAGCCCGCCACCGAGCCGCCCATGGCCTTGAGGTCGAGGCCCACGCTGAAGTGCGGTCCCCGCGCCGCCACGACGACGGCGCGGACCTCGTCGTCGTCGGCGAGCTGCGCCATCAGCGCGGGAAGGTCGGCCCAGAACTCCGGACCCAAGGCGTTGCGGCGCTCGGCGCGATCGAGCCAGAGGGTGGCGATGTGGCCGTCGCGCTCGACGGACAGGACCTCTGAGGTGGACATGGCGGCCACAGTAGCGGCGGGCGGAGGATAGGTTCGCCTGACATGGGCATCGAGCTGCGGTACCGGATCGTCGACGTGTTCTCCGATCGACCGCTGGCGGGCAACGCGGTCTGTGTCGTGCTGGACCCCTGTCCCGAGCCCGTGATGGGCGCCATCGCCCGTGAGGTCAATCTCAGCGAGACGACCTTCCCCTCCGTGCTCGGGCCCGACGAGTACGAGCTGCGCATCTTCACGCCGACCCTCGAGCTCCCCTTCGCCGGTCACCCGAGCCTCGGCACGGCGTGGGTCCTCGGACCCCGCCGCTGGACCCAGACGTCCGAGGGGGCGACGGTCGACATCGTGGCTGACGAGACCGGTGCGGTGATGAGCCAGCCGACACCGGAGATCACCGAGGCCCCGAAGGCCTTGCTGCCGGATTCGACGCTGCCGGGGGCCGAGGGCGCCGAGGGCGCCTACCGGGCCGAGGCGGGGGGCATCGCGCACCTGCTCATCCCGACCTCGGTCCGCCTCGACCGTCTCCGCCCGTCACCTGCGGCGGTGGCAGAGGTCGCGCAGAAGGCCGGTGCGGCCACCGTGGCTCTCTTCGCCCGGCGAGACGACTCGAGCCTCCACGTGCGGGTCTTCGTTCCGAGCCCGGGCAGCTCCTCCGGGGGCTTCGAGGATCCCGGCACCGGTTCGGCGGCCGGCCCCGTGGCGCTCCTCGCCCGCCAGCTGTGGGGCACGGCCGCCGACGTGACGATCTGCCAGGGCGACGAGATCGGCCGGCCCTGCCGGATAGAGGTGCACGCCGAGGAAGGCGACGTGCGGGTCGGGGGCAACATTGCCGCCTGCGCCGAGGGCAGCTTCACGCTGTAGGGCGGGGCAGTGCGAGTAACTAGAGTGGAGTGGCTGGCCTGGAAGCATCCAGCGCCGGACCGCTCACGATCTCGTCGCCCGAGAGAGATGACCTGCCCTTGACCGAGTTCACCCTGGATGCCGCGGCTGCGTTGCCCGGACCAGCCTGGATGAGGCAGCGGCGCGCCGACGCACTGACCCGGTTCGAAGCGGGGGAGCTGCCGACCGAGGCCGAGGAGGTGTGGCGCTACAGCCGCATCGACGACCTCGATCTCGGCTCCTTCCGACCGGTCCTCGCCACCGGGGTGGAGACCGGACTTCCCCCGGCGGTGTCGGCCGTCGCCGACACCGTCGGCCCGCGCTCGGGACTGCTCGTGCTGCGCGATGGCCGCGTCGCCCACGCCGAGGTGCGCCACGACCTCGCCGCTCGTGGCGTGGTCCTGGACAGCCTGCTGCAGGTGGCCCCCGACGAGGGAGCCGAGCTCCTGGGGGCAGTGGCGGGCGCCCCCGACGCCTTCGTCGAGCTGGCGACCGCGTTCCTCGCCGAGGCGGCCCTCGTCCGGGTGCCGCCGAAGGTCGAGGTGGACGCGCCCCTCGTGGTCGTGCACTGGCTCGACACCGAGGGAGGCGCCGTCTTCCCCCGCACCGTCGTACAGGTCGGCGAGTCCAGCCAGGCCAGCGTGGTCGAGGTGATGGCGTCCGGCGACGTCGCCGCCCTGGCTGCTCCCGTCGTCGAGCTCGACGTGGCCGACGCCGCCAACCTCGCCTACGTGGGGCTCCAACAGCTCGGCTCGCGCGTCTGGCAGGTCGCCTATCAGGCCAGCCGGGTCGGCAGGGACGCGAGCCTGCGCTCCTTCACCGCTGCCCTCGGCGGCGAGTACGCCAGGCTGCGTACCGACTCCCGGCTGACGGGCCAGGGTGGGTCGAGCCAGCTGATGGCCGCCTTCTTCGGCACCGCCGACCAGATGCACGATTTCCGCACCCTGCAGGACCACGACGCCCCGAGGACGACCAGCGACCTGCTGTTCAAGGGGGCGGTGAGGAACCGGGCCCGCTCGGTGTACAGCGGTCTCATCCGTATCCGCCACGGCGCCCACGGAAGCAACGCCTTTCAGACCAACCGCAATCTCGTGTTGTCCGAGGGCGCCCACGCGGACTCGGTTCCCAACCTCGAGATCGAGGAGAACGACGTTCGGTGCAGCCACGCCTCGACGGTGGGACCGATCGACGAGGAGCAGCGCTACTACCTGGAGAGCCGGGGCGTGCCTCCTGGCGCGGCCGACCGACTGATCGTGGCCGGGTTCTTCCGCGACATCCTCGACCGGGCCCCGGCACCCGGAGTGCGGCCCCACCTGCAGCGGGCCGTGAGCGATCGTCTGGGGAGCGACTGATGGGCGAGCGAGTCAGGCTGTGCGCGACCGCCGAGGTGCCGGCGGACACGGCCCGGCGCTTCGAGGTCGGTGAGCATCGCATCGCGTTGATACGGATCGGCGACTCCTTCTACGCCATCGGCGATCGATGCAGTCATGCCGACTACTCGCTGTCCGAGGGCGAGGTCTTCGCCGAGGACCACGAGATCGAGTGCTGGAAGCACGGCAGCACGTTCTCGCTCGAGACGGGCGAGCCCCTGTGCCTTCCCGCCACCCAACCCGTTCCGGTGTACGAGGTGGAGGTCGAGGGCGACGACGTGATGGTGGTGCTGCCGTGAGCCCGGCCCCGAAGGCCGGCCCCGACGGGATCGCCGAGCTCTCGATCACCGGGCTGCGAGCGGGTGTCCCCGAACGGGAGATCCTCGAGGGTATCGATCTCCGGCTCCGCAGCGGCGAGGTCCATGCCGTGATGGGCCCCAACGGCTCGGGCAAGAGCACCCTCGCCCACGTGCTGATGGGCCGGCCGGGATACCGCGTCACGGCTGGTGGCGTGACGCTCGACGGTGTCGACCTGTTGGCCTTGCCGACCTGGAAGCGGGCCCAGGCGGGGTTGTTCCTCGTCCCCCAGTACCCGACGGAAGTGCCGGGCGTCAGCCTCGAGGATGCGCTGGGCGAGTCCCTCGCCGCAGCCGGGCGGGATCGGGGCGAGGTGAGTGAGCTGGTGGCGGCGGAGGCAGGGCGTATCGGGTTCGACCCGAGGTTCCTCGTCCGGCCCCTGAACGTCGACCTGTCGGGTGGCGAGAAGAAGCGCAACGAGACGGTGCAGCTCGGAGTGCTTCGCCCCAAGTTCGCGGTGCTGGACGAGGTCGACTCGGGTCTCGACATCGACGCCCTGCGGGCGGTGGCCCGGCGCATCGAGGCGGCGACGACGGAGTCGGACCTCGGGGTGCTGGCGATCACCCACTACACGCGGCTTCTCCATGTGCTCCGGGCCGACGCCGTCCACGTGATGGTCCGCGGGTCGCTCGTCGCCAGCGGCGGACCGGAGCTGGCCGAGGAGCTCGAGCGGACTGGCTACGCCCCGTACGGGGTCGACGAGCCAGGAGCAGCTGTCTCAGGGGCCTGAACGGCCCGCTCGGGTCCCGATGGCGGCGGACGCGCTAGTCGCGCGCCCGCATCACGGCAAGGACCACCAGTCCGACCCCGACGACGAGAAAGCCGGCGCCGAAGCCGATGGTCGATCCGCGGGTGAGGTTCAGGGTGACGTGGGTGAACGCCTCGTAGGCCAGCGCGCCATAGGCGAAGCCGACGATCAAGAAGCCCGCTGCGGCGAGGAAGAGGCCGGGAGCGATGCTCGCCCGGTGCCGGTGGCTGGGCGGCGCCGCCGTCGACCGCAGCTGGGTCTGGGGTCCAGGACCTCCTCCCGGCCCGCCAGGCCCGCCAGGCCCGGTGGCAGGGTTTCTCGTGGTGGTGCCGGTCATCGTGGCGGTGCCGACGCCCGGCCCCGGACCGCCGCTCGTGCCCGTGGCAGGGTTGGGCCCGCCGCCGCCCACGGCCGGGCCTCCCGGGGAGGCGAGGTCCGCGCCGCAGTGGGGACAGAATCGAAACTCCGAGGGCACCTCATGCCCACATCGTCCGCAGTAAGGCATGACTCAACCTTCCTCGACGGGGGTTTGCCCCGCTCCAAGCACCCGTCGGCGTGCAGGGTAGCGCGTGCGCCGGGAGCCGGGGGTGACCACTGGATATGGCGTCCGGCTAGAAGCGCGGTCCCGGAGAGGGCATTCTGGTGTGGTGGGCGACGACCGGAGGATGACGATGGGTAGGCACGTGATCCCCCTGGACGCTGGCGCGGAGGCGGAGGAGGAAGCCCTGCGGGTCGCGGACCAGGCGTACGACAAGGCCATGAACGCCACCATGGACGTGGCCAACAGCGAGCTCGAGCGGGCCGAGGCACTGCGCGTGGCGACTATCGCCCGTGCCGAGGCGCTCCGGGCGGCGACAGTGGCGAGAGCGGACGCGCTGCGGCGGATCTCCGGCGAGCACATCGGTTCCGTGCGGCGGGCCGAGGCGGAGCGCACCGAGGTGATCCGGCGGGCCGAGACCCGCTACCAGGACGCGCTGGAAACGGCGGAGGAGTCGGCAACCAAGGCGGTCGAGTACGCCTACGAGGCGGAGATGGGGGCCGCTCAGGCGGCCCACGAGGAGGCGCTGCGAGCGGCGG
>JBPYEZ010000064.1:0-5691 GCA_051984395.1 Acidimicrobiales bacterium
CAGCCGTTCACCAACGCCGTGGGCTCGCCGGTCAACCCGGTGGCCGTCAAGTAGGGGGTCGAGAGATGAGCCCGAGCCCTCCCGCCGGGAGCAGCTTCACCGACGGCACCCTGTGGGCACTGGTCGAGCGCCGCGCCACCGAGACTCCCGACGCCACGATGGTGGTCGACGAGTCGGGTCGCCGGCTCACGTTCAACGAGTACCGGCGTGCCGCCGAACGCACTGCGGCCGGTCTGTCCGGCCTCGGGGTCTCCGACGGTGTCGCGGTGTCGTGGCAGCTGCCGACCTGGATCGAGTCCCTCGTGCTCGTCGCTGCGCTCTCGCGACTGGGCGCCGTGCAGAATCCTGTGCTCCCCATCTACCGCGACCGCGAGCTGCGCTTCATGACCACCCAGACCGGCGCCCGCCTCCTCCTGGTGCCGTCGGAGTGGCGCGGCTTCGACTATCTGGCCATGGCCCGTTCCATAGCCGCCGACAGCGAGCACCTGGAGGTGCTCGTGGTCGACAAGGCGCTCCCCGACGCCGATCCGTCGCTCCTGCCGCCGCCCCCGCCCGTGCCGGCGTCCCCGGCCGAGCTCCCGACGGCATGGGTCTTCTACACCTCGGGCACCACCGCCGATCCAAAGGGCGCCCGGCATACCGACGCCACCATCGCCGCCGCCGCCGTGGCCATGAACCTGGCCCTGAGCCTGGAGCCGGAGGATCGCAGCGCCCTGGTGTTCCCCTTCACCCACATCGGGGGGATCACCTGGCTGTTCTCCAGCCTCATGACGGGCTGCGCCAACCTGTGTGTCGAGCGCTTCGACCCCACCGAGACCGTCGAGATCCTGTCCCGCGAGGACGTGACGCTGGCGGGGTCGGGCACTCCCTTCCACCTGGCCTACCTCGAAGCCCAGCGCCGACAGCCGGGAAAGCACATCTTCCCCGTGGTGCGGGCCTTTCCGGGTGGCGGGGCCCCCAAGCCACCCCAGCTCCACTACGACATGAAGGCCGAGCTCGGCGGGGTGGGCATCGTGTCGGGTTACGGCCTCACCGAGTGCCCGATCCTGTGCATGGGAGCCGTGGGTGATCCCGACGACAAGCTCGCCCACACCGAGGGTCGCGCCTCGCCGGGTGTGCAGCTCGAGGTGGTGGGTATCGACGGCGTCGCGGTCGGCTCCGGGCAGGAGGGTGAGCTCCGGGTCAAGGGGCCGCAGTGCTTCCGGGGCTATGTCGACGCCGAGCTCGACGCCGAGGCGCTCGACGAGCACGGGTTCTTCCGCACCGGGGACCTCGGCGTCGTCGACGACGAGGGCTTCGTGACCATCACCGGGCGGCTGAAGGACGTGATCATCCGCAAGGGTGAGAACATCAGCGCCAAGGAGGTCGAGGACCTCCTCTACCAGCACCCGAAGGTCGCCGACGTGGCCGTGATCGGCCTGCCCGACCCCGCTCTGGGCGAGCGCTGCTGTGCCGTCGTCGCCACCAAGGATGGATGCGAGCCGGTCCAGCTGTCGGAGATCGTGGCCTTCCTCACCGGCCAGGGCCTGGCCATCCAGAAGGCGCCCGAGCAGCTCGAGCTGGTCGACGTCGTACCCCGCAATCCGACGGGGAAGACGCTCAAGCACGAGCTCAGGCAACGGCTGTCGAGCTAGATGGGATCGCGACTGGAGGGAAAGGTCGCTCTCGTCACCGGGGGCGCGTCAGGCATCGGCCGGGCCTCTGCGCTCGCCTTCGCCGCGGAAGGGGCGACGGTGGTCGTGGCCGACGTCGACCAGCTCGGCGGGGCCGAGACCGTGCGGGCCGTCACCGATGCCGGCGGCAAGGCCCGGTTCGTCTCGTACGACGTGACCAAGTCGGACGAGGTCGCCGCCATGGTGGCGGACATCGTCGCTGCGTACGGCCGGCTGGACTGCGCCCACAACAACGCGGGGACGTCTGGCCGCACCGCGTTCACCGTCGACTATCCCGACGAGGAGTGGGACAGGGTGGTGGCGCTCAACCTGCGCAGTGTCTTCCTGTGCCTGAAGCACGAGATCCCGGTCATGGTGGAGCAGGGGGGCGGAGCGATCGTCAACACCTCTTCCGGTGCCGGGCTGATGGGGTTCCCCGGCCTGCCCGCCTACGTCGCCAGCAAGCACGGCGTCGTGGGGCTGACCAAGGCGGCGGCGCTCGAGTACGTGAAGTCCGGGGTCCGCATCAACGCCGTGTGTCCGGGCAGCACACGGACACCGATGCTCGAGGCGTTCATGGGCGGCGACCCGGCGATGGAGAAGATGATGGCGCGCAGCGCCCCGATCGGCCGCCTGGGCGACCCGAGCGAGATCGCCGCCGCCGTGGTGTGGCTCTGCACCGACGAGGCGTCGTTCGTGGTCGGCCACGCGATGGCGGTCGACGGCGGCGCCGTCGTCCAGTGACTCGCCGGGGGCGGGTGGTTACCCAGGAGTATCTTGGGCGGATGGCGCCGACGGCCGACCCGGGCTCATCGCAGGCTCCGTCGGAGGAATCGGCCCAGGATCCGGCGGCCACCGACCTGCGGGCGACCGACGGACGCGTGCCCGGACGACGCGGGCAGGCGACGCGGCGCCGGCTCATCGACTGCACGGCCGATCTCCTCGGATCCACGTCGTGGCGGGACATCAAGGTGATCGACATCGCCAGCGCCGCCGGGACCTCGCCCGCCACCTTCTACCAGTACTTCGCCAACGTGGAGCAGGTCATCCTCGTCCTGGCCGAGGAGCTCGGCGAGGAGGTGGGGTCGCTGGCAGCCCTCGTGCACGGGCAGTGGAAGGGCGACCGGGGCTGGGATACGGCGGTGCGCTTCGTGCAGGCGTTCATGGACTACTGGGAGCGCCACCGGTCGGTCTTCCGGGTCGTGGACCTGGCCACGGAGGAGGGTGACCTCCGCTTCCGGGGGATGAGGACCAGGGCCCTGAACGGAGTCACCGTGGCCATCGCCGACGTCATCGAGACCAGTCGCCAGGAGGGCCGGTCCCCAGCGGCCGACTCGATGGCTATGGCGGGGTCCATCGTCGCCATGTTGGGCCAGGTCGCCAGCCATCGCTACGGCTTCGAGTTCTGGGGCATCCGCACCGCCGGTCTCATCGAGAGCCAGGCGTCCCTCCTCTACTGGAGCGTCACCGGGCGCAAGCCGCCTCGGCACTGACCCGCCCGCTTGCCATCCGCTAGAGTGAAACAGGTTCTAGATGGGAGACCGCGGTGTACATCGGCTACACACCTGAGCAGGAGGCCCTGCGCAAGGAGCTGCGTGACTACTACGGCCGGCTCCTGACCGGCGACGTCGAAGAGGAGCTCTCCCGTAGCGAAGGGGTGGGCCCCACCGTTCGCCGAGTCGTCAGGCAGATGGGGACCGACGGCTGGCTCGGCATCGGCTGGCCCAAGCAGTACGGCGGCCAGGGGCGATCGGCCATCGAGCAGTTCGTGTTCTTCGACGAGTCGATGCGGGCCGGCGCGCCGGTGCCCATGCTCACCATCAACACGGTGGGCCCCACGCTCATGAACTTCGGCTCCGACGAGCAGCGCCGGCGGTTCCTGCCGAAGATCCTCGGGGGTGAGATCCACTTCTCGATCGGCTACACCGAGCCAGGCGCGGGGACCGACCTGGCCGCCCTCCAGACCAGGGCCGTGCGCGACGGCGACGAGTACGTCATCAACGGCCAGAAGATCTTCACGAGCCTCGCCACCGGCACCGACTACGTGTGGCTGGCCGCCCGCACCAACCCCGAGGCCCCCAAGCACAAGGGCATCTCCATCTTCATCGTCCCGACCGACTCGCCCGGCTTCAAGGTGCAGCCCATGCAGCTCCTGGGCGACCACAACACGAACTACACCTTCTACGAGGACGTCCGGATCCCGGCGACCAACCTGGTCGGCGAGGAGAACGGCGGCTGGAAGCTCATCACCAACCAGCTCAACCACGAGCGGGTCACCCTGTGCTCGCCCGGCATCGTCGAGCGCAACCTGGCCGAGGTGCGACGGTGGGCCCAGGAGACCAAGCTGGCCGACGGCCGTCGGGTCGCCGACCAGGAGTGGGTGCAGATCAATCTGGCCAGGATCCACGCCCGTCTCGAGTTCCTCAAGCTCATGAACTGGAAGGTCGCCTGGGAGGCCACCCAGGATCGCCTCGACGTGGCCGACGCCTCGTCCATCAAGGTCTTCGGCACCGAGTTCTATCTCGAGGCCTTCAGGCTGCTCTTCGAGATCGTCGGCCAGGTTGGCTATCTGAAGCGGGGCTCGCCCGAGTCGGTGCTCTCCTCGCGGCTCGAGCAGCTCTACCGCGGCCTGCTCATCCTGACCTTCGGTGGCGGCACCAACGAGGTCCAACGAGAGTTGATCGCCATCTTCGGCCTCGGCATGCCCAGGTCCCGTTAGGAGCGGCAATGGACTTCGCACTCAACGAAGAGCAGGAGGCCGTACGGGATCTGGCCAAGCAGATCCTCGACGGCCACGTCACCCAAGAGCGCCTGAAGGAGATCGAGGCGGGCGCCCAGCCCGTCGACCGGCGTCTGTGGGCCGAGCTGGCCCGCGCCAACCTTCTCGGCATCGGCCTGCCCGAGGACGTCGGGGGCAGCGGCCTCGGCTTCCTGGAGCTGTTCCTGCTCCTGGAGCAGATCGGGCGCACGGTGGCGCCGGTACCGGTCCTGCCGACCCTTGTCCTTGGGGCCCTGCCCATCGCCGCGTACGGGACGGCCGACCAGCGCAAGCGGTACCTACCTCCGGTGGCGGCCGGCGACCTCGTGCTCACCGCAGCCCTGGCCGAGGTGGGCGCCGAGCCGACCCGACCCGTCACCACGGCCCGGCGCGACGGCGCCGTGTGGCGCCTCGACGGGGTGAAGGTGTGCGTGCCCGCCGCCCACGTGGCCGGACGAGTGCTGACACCGGCGCGCACCGGCGAGGACACGGTGGGCCTGTTCCTGCTCGACCCGACCGGCGACGGTGTGCGGGCCGACGATCAGCGGACGACGAGCGGTCAACCCGAGCAGCGCCTGGAGCTGGCAGGCGCTCGGGTGCCGGCCGAGGACGTGCTCGGCGACCCCGAGGCCGCCGGCCCGGTATTGGACTGGCTGCTCGAGCGGGCCACCGTGGCCTACTGCGCTGTGGCCGTGGGCGTGTGCGAAGAGGCAGTCCGGCTCACGGCCGAGTACACGAAGACACGCGAGCAGTTCGATCGCCCCATCGCATCGTTCCAGGCCGTGGGGCAGCGGGCCGCCGACGCCTACATCGACACCGAGGCGGTCCGGCTCACCGCCGTCCATGCCGCCTGGCGGCTGGCGTCGGGCCTGCCCGCCACCGAGCAGGTAGCGGTGGCCAAGTTCTGGGCCGCCGACGGCGGCCAGCGGGTTGTCCACGCCGCCCAGCACCTGCACGGCGGGATGGGCGTCGACCGTGACTACCCCCTCCACCGGTACTTCCTGTGGGCCAAGCAGCTGGAGCTGACCCTCGGCGGCGCCACGGCCCAGCTCCGTCAGCTGGGCTCCCTGCTGGCCAGCGAGCCGGTCGGAGCGGGCTAGGCGGGATGGTGGCCGACGCCACGCTCACCGGCGCCCAGGCGGCACGTCGTCAGCGGGTCATCGACGCGGCCATGGCGCTCGGGGCGGAGGGTGGGTACGACGCGGTCCAGATGCGCGACGTGGCGGCGCGCGCCCAGGTCGCCATGGGCACCGTCTATCGGTACTTCTCGTCGAAGGACCA
>JBPYEZ010000065.1:0-3379 GCA_051984395.1 Acidimicrobiales bacterium
GGAAGCGACGCCGATGCTGTGGCCATCATGGTGGGGAGGGTGAGGCCGACCCCAACCCCGGTGAGGATCATTCCGCCGAGCACACCGGAGAGGTAGTCGGGCGCCGAGGTGATGGCCAGCGCCCACCATGACACACCGGCGGCGAAGATCACGCTGCCCGAGGCGATGACCAGCGCCGCGCCGAAGCGGGCGATGAGCCTGCCTGCGATCAGGAAAGAGACGAGGGGGACCATGATCGGCCCCGGTGCGATGGCGAGCCCGGAGCGCAGGGCCGACCAACCCCACGCCCCCTGTTCCCAGAGCACGACCGAGAGAAGCATCGCTCCGAAGGAGGCCGAGAAGAAGACGGCGACGAGCGACGCGCCGGTGAAATGGCGGGAGCGGAACAGTGAAGGAGACACGAGAGGTGTCCGGCTCCTCAGGCAGTGGGCGACGAACGAACCGACCAGGATCGCTGCGGCGACCAGGGTCGCGATGATGCTGGCCGACCCCCATCCCCAGTCGCTTCCCTTGACCAGTCCCAAAGTGAGCGCACCGATGCCGGCCGTGGCCAATAACGCGCCGACGGGAGCGGGGCGTTCGACCGGCTGGCCGGGGACGTGTGGAAGCCGCCACCACCCGACGAGCAGGGCGGCGATGCCGACGGGAACGTTGACCAAGAACACGAGTCGCCAGTCGGCGGCGACAAGGAGACCACCGATGACTGGCCCCAGGGCGGCCGAGAGGCCGCCGATCGCCGTCCACGCCCGCACCGCGCCGTGGCGGCGCTCAGGGTCGTAGGAGGCGAGCAGCAGTCCGAGCGAGGTGGGCGTGAGCAGTGCCGCCCCGGCGGCTTGCACGAGCCGGAAGCCGATCAGCATGCCCACGCTGGTCGAGGCGGCACACGCGGCGGAAGCGACCGTGAAGATGGCCACGCCGAGCAGAAAGGCCCGGTCCCGCCGGTAGCGGTCGGCCAGGCGCCCGAAGAACACCAGCAGCGCGGCGTAGACGATGGCATAGCCGTTGAGCACCCACGAGAGCTCTCCCAGGTTCGGGGCCTCGAGGTCCCGGGCGATCTGGGGCAGCGCCACGTTCACGATGAACAGGTCCAGGCTGGCCAGCACCACCCCGGCGCACACGATCACCAGGACCTGGCGAGGGTTGGCCTTGGCCTGGGCTTTCCTGGTGGCCACCGCCCGGGGCAGGAGGGTAAGTTCTGCCATAGAACTTACGGTAGAGGATTGCGGTCCATAATGCAACCCACTATCCTGGGACCGTGGAACGCAAGAGCTTCGCCGACATGCACTGCTCGGTGGCCCAGTGCCTGGAGGTGGTGGGCGAGTGGTGGTCGATGCTGATCCTGCGCGACGTGTTCTTCGGCGTGACCCGCTTTGACGAGTTCCAGGAGCGCCTCGGGATCTCCCGCAACATCTTGAACCATCGGCTCAACCACCTCGTCGCCACCGGCGTCCTCGACAAGGTCCCCTACAGCGAGCACCCCCTCCGCTACGACTATCGGCTCACCGACAAAGGGCGGGACCTGTGGCCGGTGCTGACCGCCATGCGCCAGTGGGGCGACCGCCACGCCGCCCCCGAGGGGCCTCCGGTGCAGGTGACCCACAAGGGCTGCGGCCAGGTCGCCGACGCCGTCATGACCTGCTCGGTCTGTGGCGAGCCCATCGGAGCGCGAGACGTTCGTGCGGCTCCGGGTCCCGGAGCGGTCGAACCCCTCATCGGGACGACGAAGCCGTGACCGTCGCCCCCCTCCGGACAGATCGGCGGCCCTTCAGCCAGGTGAGCGACGTGCGCCCCGTCGGAGAAGGCCGGTTCGAGGCGGAGATCGATCCAGAGTGGACGATCGGCGCCAAGCCCAACGGTGGCTACCTGCTCGCCATGTTGGGGCGTGCCGCCACCTGGACGAGGGCCCACGACCACGTCATCGCAGCCAGTGCCCATTACCTCCGCCCCCCGGACCCGGGTCCCGTGGTCATCCAGACCGAGGTCCTTCGAGCCGGACGGTCCGCCTCCCAGCTCCGAGCGCGGATGGAGATTGACGAACAGCCGTGCGTCGAGGCGCTCATCACTGCCAGCCATCTCGACAGCGACAGGCGTCCTCATTGGGAGCGTGGGCAGCCCGAGAGGAGCCCGAAGGCCTTCGAGGACTGCCCCCGTCTCGTGCCGATCTTGCCGGACGGCAGGAGGGTCGCGCTCATGGAGCAGATCGAGGTACGTCTCGAACCGAGCACGGCAGGATTCACCACCGGCGAGCCGACGGGACGCGGAGAGTTGCGGGGATGGCTCGCCCTGCCCGGTGGGGAGGCGTTCGATCCGACCTCGTTGCTCTTCGCGCTGGACGCCTTTCCGCCGGCCACCTTCGACGTCGAGTTCAGCGGCTGGGTCCCAACCTTGGAGCTGACCGGCTACGTTCGAGCCCTCCCCGCCCGTGGGCCCCTCCAGGTCCTGCAGCGCGCCCAGCTCATTGACGGAGGACGGGTCGACGAGGCCTGTTTCATCTGGGACAGCACCGGCCGACTCGTGGCGCAGGGCACGCAGCTGGCCGGGATCCGCCTGGGATGATCCAGGCCGACGGATGGGCCGTGATCAGCCGGACACCCGTGCGTTGATTCCCCGTCCAGCCCTGCTCCGGGTGATCATCGTCACCGTTCGAATTGCGAACTGCGCCCGCGTCGCTGTCCAGACGTACCGTTCTTCGTATGGCCACGCGTAGACCGGGGAGCCGTCACGGGCCAGCTCGAGGAGTCGAGGTTCGTCCAGCGCCGATGCGGCATGGACATACAGAGCCTGCAGTCGCGGCAGAATGACGCCGTAGTCGATGAGGCGTCCCCAGTAGTTCTCCAGGGCGAGGATCTCATCGATGCCGATGCCGTCGAGTGGATACCTGTCCGGCAGGATGTTGTGGAGCGAGAGGAAGGTGTCGGCACCCCGCCGGCGAGGATCGCCCAGGAGTCGGGCAGCGGGGGCGAGGCGGCCGAGGGCGAGGCGTGGGGCCGACAGCAGGCTGTCGGCGTACAACACCCGGGCGAGGGCGACGTCCATGAAGAACCGCTCGACGGGAAGCTCATGCTCGGCCAGGTCGCGATGGACCAAGTACCCGGCGACGATGCTGGCATTGTGTGCGCGGTACCAGGCGACAGCCGATGGCCGATCCAAGAACTGACCCCAGCGGTCGACGCTGGGTCGCCTGACTGGTTCGGTGTGGCCGTTGACACGAAGCCCCGCCTCCCAGGCATCGAGAAGGAGGCCCTCGTTGACGGCTCGCCACCACGGGCTCCCCGGCCGATCGGCACTGGGCGGGGCGAGGACGCCCCGACGGATCTGCCACCGCATGAAGGCCGTCTCCGCTCGACGGTATGGCCGAATGCCGGCGATTCCAAGGTCG
>JBPYEZ010000066.1:0-2404 GCA_051984395.1 Acidimicrobiales bacterium
CCCTCGTTAGTCATAGCTGCCGATCCACACCCATTTGACGTACACGTGACCTGAGCCTGCGCCGCCCAACATCGACGGCTCGAGTTGCAGCTGCCAGCGTTCCACCTGCCCCGGCCGCGACCCCCACACCGTATTGGTGCTCGTTCCCACTAGCCGCCCGTCGACGTAGTAGGACCGGAAGTCCGGGCCCCAGGTCTGTGTATACACGTGCCACTGCGTCGGGTCGAAGTTCGGCTCAACCGAGGCGATCCGGTAGAAGTCCTGGCCGTCCGCGGGGTTGTGCGCGTAGGCGGACCACTGGTTCAGCGAGTCCACGGTCGCGGAGGCGTTCAGGTCCGCCTCCGGAAAGTCCGACTCGGCTGACGGCCCGTCGGTGTCGCTATATGGCCACAGCAGTGGCGCCTGGTGAAAGTCCGCAAGCTCGTTCGAGTCGGCTGGCGCGATCTGTTCACAGAACGACCATGCCCCGTAGGTCTGATAGCGGTTGCCGCCCGGAAGCGGCGACAGACTCGCCCCGACCGGCAAGCCGGTACCGGCGTCGTCGTGCAGGTAGAAGTCGAGCATCCCTTCGTGCGCCGACACGACGGTCGACGGCTGGTAGCCCGGCTGCTTGTTCGAGTAGGTCGACGCCCACCCGTCCGGATACGACGCCCAGCCCATGCCGTGGTCGCCGGTGTACACGACCGGCAGCGAGTTAGCGTCAAGGCCCACGGTGGCGGGCTGGGCGAACGATCCGAGCGGCGCGTCCTTGGTGAAGGTGTCCTCCCCCTCGAGCATGTAGGCGTGCCCGCCGAGCGTCTGGCTGGCGCCAGGCAGGCCGGTCGGGCAGCCCGGCGGCGGCGGCGGAGGAGGCGGTGGAGGAGGCGGTGGAGGTGGAGGAGGCGGTGGAGGAGGAGGAGGGGGTGGAGGAGGCGGGGGCGGCGTGGTGGTGCTCGTGGTCGTGCTCGTGCTCGTTGTCGTGCTCGTGCTCGTTGTAGTGGTCGTGCTCGTGGTCGTGGTCGTGGTCGTGGCGGCAGTGCCAGTCGTGACGGGTGACACAGTGACCTGGGTGCTCGACGGCGGCGACGACGGTGGCAACGTCGGGGGGCTCGGATGGTGAACCGGCTTGGGCTTGCGGCCAGCCAGGTGGCATTGCCGCACCCGCCGGTGATGCACTCGGCGCACCACGCACACGTAATGAATCCGCGGACGGCTAGACCGAGCCCATACAACGCTCGACGTCCCCAGAAGCGCTGCCGCCGCCGCGACCACGACCAGCGCCCAGAGTCGCCTCATGATGACGTCGGCTCACAGTCCGCCACCGCGACAAAGCTGCCGGTGGTCGCGTTGCTTTCGACCATCCATCCGGTGTCGTTCCCAGCGGGCCCACCAGTGCCTTCAGAGACGATGGCCTGAACAGCCGAATAGCTCTCCGACACCCATCCACCGCGGATCGCGACGTCGCCGGACGGGCACTGCGCCACCGACAGATTCTGTGGGTGCGGGCCAGCCGGGTCCGCGACATTGCCCGCCACCTGGAAGAAGGGAATCACACCGGCTCCGGAGGAGCCTCGGAGTCCTTGGACTCCCTGGGGTCCAGGAACCCCTTGCGGTCCCTGAGGACCCTCATCGCCCTTCGGTCCTTGTTCGCCCTGCGGACCCGCCGGCCCCTGAGCCCCACGCGGCCCCTGCTCGCCCTGCATCGACACCACCAAAGCGACTGGCGCACGGAGCTGCTTGCGGACGCTCGGCGTGATCTGGTTGATGTTGGTGATTACGTATCGGCTCGCCGCGCTCGCTCCTCCTGCCCCGATCAGGGCGGCTAGAACCGCAACGAGCGGAACTGTTCTTGCCTTCATGTTGCCCCCGTACTTATGTGCAACGAGGTCGCCGTCGACGGCCGCTCGCAACGGGCGGACAGAAATGTTGCCAGACGCCCGCACGCCGCACAGCCACCCGGGGCGCTCGATCCGCCAGTACGCCGTCATCCTTATGCCCCGCCTCGACCAGCTCCTTATCGATGAAGCGGGTGACCCCCACGCCGCTCAAAGCCCAGCGTATGTTCGCCGCGTGCCCGCATCAACAATGACGCAGCCGACCCTGTGCGGCGGGACCCGAGGGCCAAACTCGCCTACCGCCGCTTTACCCCCCTCCCGGCGATTGTGACAGCGCGCGGGGTGTTGCCGGGAAAGGCCGAAGTCGGGGAGTGTGATCGCCGCTCAGCCCTAGAGGCCCCGTCGCCGTCCCGGCGAGATACGACGGGGCCTCACTTCCGTCGGCTCAGGTCGCCGGTCTACGGCACCATCACGACGAAGCCTTGATCGGCGAGCACCTCGTTTAGCGGGGCGCCCGCCGTGGTCGTGCCGCTCTGCTCCAACTCGAACGTGTCCACCTGGGCCTGCCCCTGCGCGCAGTCCGGTGCAGT
>JBPYEZ010000067.1:0-5801 GCA_051984395.1 Acidimicrobiales bacterium
CGTCGCCGGCGTGGTGGTCGAGGTCAACACCGAGCTCGCCGACGCTCCGCAGCGCGTCAACGAGGACCCGTACGGCGAAGGATGGATCTGCGTGATCGAGCCGCGGGACCCCGACGAGCTCGGCGGGTTGCTCGACGCCGAGGCCTACCGTCAGCTGATCTCGAGCTAGCCCGATCACCACCCGGTGAGCGCCGGACCGTCAAGGAGTACCGTGGACTCCGATGTTCTGCAATAACTGCGGTCACCGCAACCCACCCGAGGCCAAGTTCTGTTCGTCGTGCGGAGCCGTGCTGCCGGCGTCGGCCGACGACACGACGGTGACGTTCCTGCCTGTCGAGGGCGGCGAGGTGGCCGAGGAGGAGGTCGGCGTCACGCTTCCGGAGCTGCCGCAGGGCACCGGCATGCTCGTGGTCAAGCGCGGTCCCAACGCCGGCTCGAAGTTCATGCTGGACGCGGACGTCACCCGGGCTGGACGTCACCCGGAGAGCGACATCTTCCTCGACGACATCACCGTCTCCCGCCGCCATGCGGAGTTCGCGCGGCGTGAGAGGGGCTACCTCGTGCGGGACGTGGGCTCGCTGAATGGCACGTACCTGAACCGGGAGCGCATCGAGGAGGCCGAGCTCGCCAGCGGGGACGAGGTGCAGATCGGTAAGTTCAAGCTTGTCTATTTGGCGGGCGCGGCGGAAGGGTAAGGGAGGTCGGCTTGGCGGAGCGGACGTATCTCTCGATCGGGGACGTGCTGTCCCTGTTGAAGGACGAGTTTCCCGACATCACCATCTCCAAGATCAGGTTCCTCGAGAGCCAGGGTCTCCTCGACCCCGAGCGCACGCCGTCCGGGTATCGGAAGTTCTACGAGGAAGACGTGGACCGGCTCCGGTGGATCCTGCGCCAGCAACGGGAGAACTTTCTTCCCCTCAAGGTCATCAAGGGGCGTCTGGGCGGCAACGGCGGCTCGGCAGGAGGCCGGTCGCCCGACCCGGAGGCCGCTGACCACGGCGCCACGGCCAGCTCCGGCTGGGGGGTGGCCGTCGCCCGCACGGCGTCCGGCTCCCGATCCGCCACGGCAGTGACGTCGACGATCGGACCCCGTGGGGCCGGGTCACCCGGCACACCCGCACCGGATGGTCGACTGGATCCTGCCGAGGCTGCGGACGAGCTCGAGCTGGACGCCCAGGAGGCGGCGGGCCCCGAGCCGACCGTCAGAGAGCCGACAGCCCAGGAGCCGACCGCCCAGACGCCGATGATGTCGCCGGCGCCCACGTCTCCGGGGGCACGGAGCCGCCACGGGGTGGCCTCGCCGCGGCGGGGCGGTCGGCCCGGTGCCGCCAGCGCCCCGGCGACCGAAGCCCGCGCCAGGGGTGGGTTTCCGGGCCGCTCGACGCCGCCGACCGTTCGCCCGGAAGGCCGCCGTCAGGATGCAGGGGGCCCGGAAGGCCGGCCCGAGGGCACAGCCGGCCCGGAAGGCGGCCGTCAGGATGCGGCCGCCCCAGGTGGTCCGCCTCAGGGTGCAGCCGCTCCGGGAGGCCAGCCTCAGGATGTGGCCCGGCCGGCGGGTCGGCCCGGGCAGGCGGTCGACCGGGGAGGCCGCTCAGAGGACACCGCCGGCGGCAGAGCCCGACGAGCAGAGTCGGGCCGCAGCCAGCGCACGACCCAAGAGCGGCCGGCCGAGGACGAGACCGGCGGTCCGCTGTCGATCGGACTGTCGGGCGTCAACCTCACGCCCGAGGAGCTGGCAGGGGCGAGCGGCCTGAGCGAGGAGGAGCTCCGCGAGCTGGAGCGCTACGGGCTTCTCGCCGGACGGACCGTGGGTGACACGATCTACTTCGACGAGGAGTCCCTGACCGTCGCCCGCCTGGCGGCGGGTTTCCGCCGGTTCGGCATCGAGGCCCGACATCTGCGCATGTACCGAACGGCAGCTGACCGCGAAGCGTCGTTCTTCGAGCAGATCGTCATGCCGCTGCTCAAGCAGCGCAACCCAGTGGCCAGACGGCGCGCCGTCGAGACACTGGCCGAGCTGGCTCGCCTCGGTCAGGGCCTTCGGGGCTCGCTCCTGCGGAGCGCCCTCAAGGACAACACCGGGGGGTGACAGCGGCCTCGGCCCGGGTCCTCATCGACGCCGACCAGCTGAGGAACAGGGTGGCCCGTCTGGGGGCGGAGCTGTCAGCGGCCTATCCACAGGGCGTGGTGCTGGTGGCGGTGCTCAAGGGCAGCGTGTGCTTCCTGGCCGACCTCGTGCGCTTCGTCACCGTGTCCTGTCAGGTCGACTTCCTGGCCATCTCGTCGTACGCGGAGGGGACCGGACGGGTGCGCATCGTGAAGGACCTCGACACCGACATCTCCGGCCAGGAGGTCGTCCTGGTCGAGGACATCGTCGATACCGGCCTCACCCTCACCTACATCCTCGGCGAGCTCGAGCGGCGCGGCCCGCGTTCGCTCGAGGTGTGCGCCCTGTTGGACAAGACCGCCCGTCGCATCGTGCCCACCCCGATCCGATTCGTCGGCTTTGCCATCGAGGACGAGTTCGTCCTCGGGTACGGTCTCGACTACGCCGAGCGCTACCGCAACCTCGACAGGGTCGTGGCCGGCGACCTCGCAGCGCTCCGGGTCGAGCCCGATGCGCATGTGGAAGAGCTGTTCTCACGCTAAGTTGCTCTTATGGTCGAGGTGCACTTGGCAGCTGTGCGGGTTGACCTGCAGTCCAACACGCCGGTGGTGCTGCTCCAGGAGACCGAAGGCGCCCGGAGGACGCTCCCGATCTTCATCGGGGCCCCCGAGGCCACGGCGATCGCCTTCGCCCTTCAGGGGGTGACCACCCCCCGACCGATGACCCACGACCTGATGCGGGACATGCTCGCCGCGCTGGGGGCCAGCGTGGAGCGGGTCGTGATCACCGAGCTCAGATCGGCCACCTACTACGCCGAGCTGCAGCTGCGGATGGGCGACCAGAGCCCGACGGTGTCCAGCCGTCCGTCGGACGCCATCGCCCTGGCCGCTCGCCTCGGGACCTCCCTGTACGTGGCCGACGACCTTCTCGACGCCGAGGGCGTGGTCCTCCAGACCGAGGACGAGGACGAGGAGCCGGCGAACCCCGAGGAGCTGGTGGGGGAGTTCCGCCAGTTCCTCCAGAACATCCGGCCGGAGGACTTCAGCTCCTGAGCCAGGACGCAGGCTGGCGGCCGAACGGCCCCGTCGGGCGCCGTGCCGGCCGCCGCCGTTGACGCCCTGGAGGCCGCAGCGTAACCTCTCACAAGGACGTAACTACGTGGCTGTGAGTGCCACGACATGAGCCGGCGGCCCGAGTGGCGGCGACCTGCGCGCGGGTCTCACCCAGGAGGGTCGTCCGGTCGGGAGGCATGTTGCCATGGCAGAGGACGGGTTCCGGGGGCCGCAGGTCTGTGCGATCGTCGGCATCACCTACCGCCAGCTCGACTACTGGGCGCGGACCGACCTGCTGCGCCCGTCCATCTCGGAGGCCCGTGGGAGCGGGACCCAGCGTCGGTACTCCTACCGGGACCTGCTCGAGCTGAAGGTGATCAAGCAGCTTCTGGACGCCGGCGTGTCACTCCAGTCCACCCGCCGCGCCATCCAGTGCCTGCGGGAGAACCTCGGCGCTGACGTCGCCTCGGCGAACCTCGTCCTCGGAGGATCCGACTCGCTGCTCGCCCACTCGGGGGAGCAGGTCGTCGACCTGCTGAAGGGGGGCCAGGGTGTGCTCAACATCGTCCCCATGGCCGGCGTCAAGGAGGCGATCGACGCCGCCATTCTGCGGCTGGCTCCGGAGGACGAGGTCGCCGCCAGGCACGCCAGCGAAGCCACGGAGCCATCGGAGCCGGTCGTCCGGTCGGCGGCCGGCCAAGGGGGGTAGGGCACCCTGGTGGACCGAAGCGGCCTCCCGCACGAGAGCGTCCGCTTCGCCCACAACTCGGAGCGGCAGTTCGCCAAGCTCCTCGATTTCTACGGGATCGTGTGGCAGTACGAGCCCGTCGAGTTCACGCTCCAGCGGGACAGCACCGGCGCTCCGGCCGCCGCGCTGCGCCCCGACTTCTACCTGCCCGCCTACGACCTCTACATCGAGATCACCACGCTCAACCAGCGTCTGGTGACCAAGAAGAACGCGAAGGTGCGCCGCCTCCGCCAGCTCCACCCCGAGGTGAAGATCAAGATCTTCTACCAGCGCGACTACCTGAACCTCCTCGTCAAGTACGGGCTGGAGGAGCCGTCACAGCTGGCCGACGCCGGCCTCGACACGGTCGAGCCCCGTCCCCTGTCCTTCGAGCCCGAGGACGACTAGGCCGTCGGCTGGTCACACCCTGGGGAGGCCGTAGGCTGGCAGCCGTGACGACCCAGCGCTCGCCGTTGGCCGCCGCCCACGAGACGCTCGGCGCCCGGTTCGTCGACTTCGGCGGATGGGACATGCCAATCTCCTACCCGGCGGGGACGGTGGCCGAGCATCGGGCCTGTCGGCGCGCCGCCGTCGCCTTCGACGTCAGTCATCTGGGGACGGTGCGGGTCGAAGGCGCCGACGCCTTCGAGCGGCTCCAGCGCAGCCTGACCAACGACCTGGCGCGCATCGAGCCCGGCCGAGCGCAGTACACCCATCTGCTCGACGAGGTCGACGGCTCGGTGATCGACGACATCATCGTGTGGTGGCTGCAGCCGACACGCTTCGACGTGATGCCCAACGCCTCGAACACCGGCAGCGTCACGAGCGTCCTGGGCGGCCCGGACATGACCCACGAGCGGGCCGTGATCGCCGTGCAGGGTCCGACCGCCCGCCAGCAGCTGGCGGCGGTGAGCCCCGCAGCGGCCACGGTGGCGCGCTTCGGTGTCACCGGCTTCGAATGGGAGGGGGTCGACTGCGTGGCTGCCGGGACCGGCTACACGGGCGAGGACGGCGTGGAGTGCGCCGTGCCCGTCGCCGGGGCCGAGTCCTTCTGGTGGGCTGTGCTCGACCAGGAGGTGGTTCCCGCCGGGCTCGGGGCGCGTGACACCCTCCGGTTGGAGGCCGGCCTGCCCCTCCACGGTCACGAGCTGGGTCCGGGGATCACCCCCCTCCAGGCGGGGCTGGGTTGGGTGGTGGGCTGGGACAAGGGGCCATTCCGGGGACGGGAGGCCCTCGAGGCCGAGCGCCGACGGGGCATTGCCCGCCGGCTGCGGGGACTGGTCACCGAGGGTCGCCAGCCGCCGCGCGAGGGCAACGAGGTGCGCGCTGACGACCGTGTCGTGGGCCGGGTGACGAGCGGGAACTTCTCTCCGGTCCTCGAACGGGGGATCGGCATGGCCCTGCTCGAGCCGGAGGTCGAGCCCGGCTCGGCGGTCACCATCGACGTGCGCGGGCGACCCGTCGATGCCAGCGTCGTGACGCTGCCCTTCGTCGGTCCCCGTGCCACCGTGAGAAAGGGTGCGTGAGCCAGTGGGTCACTACGTTCCGCACAGCGATGCCGAGATCGACGCCATGCTGGCCGCGTTGGGGCTGACATCGGCGGAGGAGCTGTTCTCCTCCGTGCCCTCGGCGCTGCGCCTGGCCGGCGGCCTCGACCTGCCGACCGGACTGGGCGAGCCCGACGTGCTGGCTCGGCTGGGTGAGCTGGCCGGCCGCAACCACGTCGGGGGACAGGAGCTCGTCTGCTTCGCCGGGGCGGGCGCCTACGACCACGAGGTACCTCCGGTCACCCGGTCTCTGGCTGGCCGGGCCGAGTTCGTCACCGCCTACACGCCGTACCAGCCCGAGGTGGCCCAGGGGGTGCTCCAGGCCCTGTTCGAGTTCCAGACCATGATCGCCCGTCTGGCCGGGGTCG
>JBPYEZ010000068.1:0-6633 GCA_051984395.1 Acidimicrobiales bacterium
TGCTCTGCCGTCTGAGCTACTCGGGCGAGATCGCTTAGCCTAACTTGACCCGGACAGGCACTCCCCCCGTGCCTCCGTCATCAGCCCGGCGGGCGGCCTTTGCCACCGGCGGACGAGAGCCGGACCAGCAGGGCCTGGAGCAGCAGCGCTTCGTTGGGGTTGTACTCCAACGCCTCGTTGGCCTCGTGGACGGCATCGATCGCCTCCAGCGTCGCCGCCACCGCCGACGCAGGCACGGTCTCCGGGCTAGCGGGAGCCTGGACCCGCCCCCGATAGGCGGCGGTAAGAGCGGCCAGTCCGAAACGCAGCTCGTCCATCCGCAGGCGGCGCTGTTCGCGCCGATGACGGTCCTCGATCTCCCGCCGGCCCGGCAGCCCTCGGTCACCGACCAGCCGCGCCCGCTCGGTGAGCTCGTCCAGCTCGGCCCGCTGGGTCGTCCGCAGCGGATCGAGCACCGCCTCGCCGTGAGCCAGCAGCCCGTCGACGAGTGTCATCACGGTGGCGCCCGTGCCGTCGAGGAGCCGGGGCACCTCCTCCCACGCCTGGCGGCGTTCGGCCGAGGTGGGATCGGAGACGAGGAGCCTGGCCCGGTCCATGCGCCCGCCTGCGGACAATGCTGCCGCTGCCGCGAGCGACTCGTCGGCGCCCTCGGCCACGAGGCGAGCGGCAACCGCATCCGACGTCAGCGCCTTGAACCTGACCTGGACGCAGCGGCTGGCGATCGTCGCCAGCTCCGGTGCCAGCCGGTCGGCGAGGAGCACGAACACCGTCGTCGGCGGCGGCTCCTCGATGGTCTTGAGCAGCGCGGGAGCGGCCCGGTCCACCAGGTGCAGGTCGACCAGCACGAGCACCTGACGCTGCCCCTCCATGGGGCTGCGCCACGCCAGTCGGGCGATCTCGCGGGCGTCGTCAACGGTGATGAACGGCCCCCTCCGCTCACGGACGACGAGGTCGGGATGGACGCCGGCGCGGACGCGTCCCTCGCAGGCTCCACCGTCGGGGCAGAGGAGGGAGGCCGCGAACGAGCGCGCCGCCGCCCGCTTGCCGGTCCCGGGCGGACCGACGAGCAGATAGGCGTGCACCGGCGACGCTGTGGCCGCACGGAGCTGGGCCACGGCCTCGTCCTGGTCGATGACATCGTCGTAGAGCTGGGACACGTCCGGGCCTACCCGGGCCCGGCTCTCGCCAGGCCGCCGGGCGCGTCCAGCCGCTCGGTGACCACGGCCAGCACCCTACCGGCGACCTCCGCCTCCGCCCCCGTGCCATCGACGACGGCCCAGGTGGCCCGGTCGGCGGCGGCGAGCGCCCTGTAGCCCGCCGCAACTCGCTGGTGGAAGGCCACGTCTTCGCGCTCGAGCCGGTCGAGCGCCTGGCTCTGCCGAGCCCCCGCCTCCTCCGCCGGAACGTCCAGCAGGACGGTGAGGTCCGGCCACAGGCCTCCCGATGCCCATGAGGTCAGCCGCCGGAGCTCGGCCACGTCGAGGCCCCGTCCGAAGCCCTGGTAGGCCAGCAGCGACGCCGAGAAGCGGTCGGTCACGACCCAGCGACCCGAGGACAACGCCGGCTCGAGCACCTCGCTCACATGCTGGGCCCGGTCGGCCGCCATCAGCAGCGCCTCGGTCCGGGCATCGATCCGATTCGCGTCGCCGTCGAGGAGCAGGCTTCGGACCCGCTCGCCCGTCGCCGTCCCTCCCGGCTCCCGGGTGAGCACGGCCCCGAGGGCATCGGCGAGCAAGCGGGCCTGGGTGGACTTGCCGGACGCCTCCCGCCCCTCGAGGGCGATCAGGCGACCACGAGCTGCGACCGGAGGCGGCTCGTGCTCCGGGCTCACCGGCTCAGGACCGGGTGCGCGTCGCCGCCCGGGCGGAGGCCTTCTTCTTGGTCGGCGCCCTCTTGGTGGCGGCCGCCTTCTTCGTCCCCGAGGTCTTCGTCGCCGAGGTCTTCGTTGCCGAGGCCTTGGTGGCCGTCTTCTTGGTGGCGGCCTTCTTCGTCGT
Organism: Acidimicrobiales bacterium; assembly: GCA_051984395.1. Taxonomy (GTDB): domain Bacteria; phylum Actinomycetota; class Acidimicrobiia; order Acidimicrobiales; family AC-9; genus AC-9. Next base: position 1,995 of record JBPYEZ010000068.1, read on the forward strand.
CGCCTTCTTGGTGGCGGCCGTCTTCGTCGCCTTGGTCGACCCGCGGGTGGAGCCTGCCTTCTTCGATCGCCCACCCGTTCGCGGCGGCGCCGGCCCCGCCGCCCGCTTCTCGGCCAGCAGCTCGCCGGCGCGCTCGGACGTGAGCGACTCCGGGTCGTCGCCCCGGCGCAGTGACGCGTTGATCTCGCCGTCGGTCACGTAGGGGCCGAAGCGTCCGGATCTCAACACCATGGCTCCACCGGTCGCCGGATCCGGCCCCAGCTCGCGCAGGGGGGCCGCCGCCGCCCTCCGGCCGCCCCGCTGCTTGGGCTGGGCAAAGATCGCCAACGCCTCGTCGAGGTCGATGCTGAACAGCTGCTCCTCGGCAGTCAGGCTGCGGCTGTCATCGCCCTTCTTCAGGTAGGGGCCGAACCGTCCGTTCAGGGCCAGGATCTCGGCCCCGTCGGCGGGATCGCTCCCGACGACCCGCGGCAGGCTCAGCAGGCGGAGCGCCTCGTCGAGGGTCAGGGTGTCCGGTGACATCGTCTGGAACAGCGACGAGGTGCGGGGCTTGGTCTTGGATCCAGGGTCGCCCTCGCCGAGCTGCACGTAGGGACCGAAGCGCCCGGCTCGCGCCAGCACCGGGAGGTCGGTCTCGGGGTCCTGACCGAGCACCCGATCGCCGCTCGGCGCGGCCAGGAGCTCCTTGGCCCGCTCGACCGTGAGCTCGTCGGGGGCCAGGTCGTCGGGAATCGAGGCCCGCTCCTCTCCCCGCTGGATGTAAGGCCCGTAGCGGCCGACCCGCACCACGATCTGCTCGCCGCCGCCGTCGAGCCCGATCGGGATGGAGTTGATCTGCCGGGCGTCGATCTCCTCCAGATGCCCCGCCACGCTCGCCTTGAGGCCGGGCTTGCCGTTGCCGAAGTAGAACCGGCTGAGCCAGGGAACCGCCTCCTCCTGGCCGCCGGCGATCTCGTCGAGATCGTCCTCCATGCTGGCGGTGAACCCGTAGTCGACGAGGTCTGTGAAGTGCTGCTCCAGCAGCCCGACCACGGCGAACGCGGTGAACGACGGGACGAGGGCGCTGCCCTTCTTCCACACATAGCCCCGGTCCTGGATGGTGCTGATGATCGTGGCGTAGGTCGACGGCCGGCCCACCCCGAGCTCCTCGAGGGCCTTGACCAGAGACGCCTCGGTGTAGCGGGCCGGCGGCTGGGTGGCGTGGGAGCGCGCCTCGAGCGACTCCTTCTCCACGGCATCGCCGGCAGCCAGCCTCGGGAGGTGGACCTCGCGATCCTCCAGCTCGGCCTCGGGATCGTCGGCGCCCTCGACATAGGCACGGAGGAAGCCGGGGAACGTGATGACCTTGCCGCTGGCCGCGAACTCCGCCCGCTCGCCGCCCGCCGGTGTGCCGTCGGTCGACGCGGCCACGCCGGCCAGACGTACCTGGACGCTCATTCCGTTGGCGTCGGCCATCTGTGAGGCGACCGTCCGCTTCCACACGAGGTCGTACAGCCGTGCCTCGTCCTGGGATACCTCGCCAGCGATGTCATCGGGGCGTCGAAAGGACTCGCCCGCCGGTCGGATCGCCTCGTGAGCCTCCTGGGCGTTCTTCACCTTGCGGTCGTGACGGCGGGGCTGGGGTGGCACGTACTCGGCCCCGTAGAGCGCCGCCGCCTGGTCGCGCGCAGCGGTCACGGCGGTCGTCGACAGGGCGGTGGAGTCGGTACGCATGTAGGTGATGTAGCCGTTCTCGTACAGGCGCTGGGCGGTCTGCATGGTGCGGGCCGAGCTGAACCGCAGCTTGCGTCCCGCCTCCTGCTGCAGCGTCGAGGTGGTGAACGGCGCGTAGGGAGAGCGCTTGAACGGCTTCTCCTCGATCGAGGTGACGGCGAAGGAGGCATCGGCGAGCCGCTCGGCCAGGTCCCTCGCCTTGGGCTCGTCGAGCAGGACGAGGCCGGGCGATCCCTTCGGGGCGCGCAGCTCACCGGTCTCGGAGAAGTCCTTCCCGGTCGCCAAGCGCCGGTCGTCGACCGCCACCAGGGTGGCCGAGAACGGCTGGGCCTCACGGGCGAACCGCCCTTCCAGGTCCCACCAGCTGGCCGAGCGGAAGCGGATCCGCGCCCGCTCGCGCTCGACGAGGATGCGGGTGGCGACGCTCTGGACGCGCCCGGCGGACAGCCTGGGCAACACCTTCTTCCAGAGCACGGGCGAGACCTCGTAGCCGTAGAGACGGTCGAGGATGCGTCGCGCCTCCTGGGCGTCGACCAGCCGTCGATCCAGGTCCCGCCACTCGTCCACCGCCCGCTCGATGGCGTGGCGGGTGATCTCGTGGAAGACCATGCGCTTGACCGGCACCCGGGGAGCCAGGACCTCCATCAGATGCCAGGCGATCGACTCTCCCTCGCGGTCCTCGTCAGTGGCGAGGTAGACCTCGCTGGCGTCGCGCAGCAGGCTCTTCAGCTTGCTGACTTGCGCCTTCTTCTCCTTGGCCACGACGTACAGCGGCTTGAAGCCATTGTCGACATCGACACCGAGGCGCGCCCACGGCTCGGCCTTGAAGGCGACCGGTACGTCGGCCGCGCTCCGGGGCAGGTCGCGAATGTGGCCGATCGACGACTCGACGACCACATCGCGCCCGAGGAAGCCGGCGATGGTCTTCGCCTTGGCGGGCGATTCGACGATTACGAGCGGTTTAGGCATGTTTCAACCCAGGCTGTGATGCCGGCCCGGCGCTGTCAAACCTCTCGGCCGACGAGACGACCGTACCGCCCACGACGGGCCGAGGGGTGCAGGGTCAGGGAGCGAATTGCCCAAAGCGGGCAAAACCCCGCCTGACCTGGTCTCACGGCTGGCCGTCCCCGTGCCCGACGGCCGGCGCCGAGGACGGTGACTGGAGCCGGCCCTTCACCTCGAGGAGCCGGTCCCGGAGGTCGTGCTCCTCCTGGCCCAGATCGACCACCCACTGGTCGATGGCGGCGCTCAGGGAGGCCTTGGTCTCGGCCGGAGGCATCCCGGTGGCACCGGCCGGAGCGCCCGCCGCCACCTCGACCGGCTCGCCCGCAGGAGCACCCCCGCCCACCCCTTCGGTCTTGCGCTTGGAGAAGGCGATGGCAGCCAGCAGGATGGCGAGAGCGATGGCTGCGATGGCGTAGCGGGCCGCGGTGTTGTGACGCTGGGTGATGACGAGGGGGAGGATCAGCAGGGACACCAGGTTCATGACCTTGATGAGCGGGTTGAGGGCCGGACCCGCGGTGTCCTTGAAGGGATCCCCGACGGTGTCGCCGATGACCGCGGCCTTGTGGGCCTCCGAGCCCTTGCCGCCTTCATGCCCGTCCTCGATGTACTTCCTGGCGTTGTCCCATGCCCCGCCCGAGTTGTTCAGGAAGTTGGCCATCAGCTGGCCGGTGAGGATGGCGGCGGCGAGGAACGCACCGAGGGCGAGGTAGTTGATACCGAAGCCGATGATGATCGGGGTCAGGACGGCGAGCAGGGCGGGGGTGGCCAGCTCACGTTGGGCCGCGGCGGTGCATATTCCGATCACCCGTCCGTACTCGGGCTTCTCGGTGCCGTCCATGATTCCCCGGTGCTCGCGGAACTGCCGGCGGACCTCCTGGACCACGGTGCCGGCTGTCCGCCCCACGGCCCTGATGGCCAGCGCCGAGAACATGAAGGCCACCGATCCGCCGATCAGCAGGCCGATGAACGTGGTCGGGTTGGCCACGTTGATCTGCGTCAGGGCGTTGTTGAACAGCGCCGACCCTGTGGCCCCGATGTTGAGCTGGTTGCCGATGGTCTCGATGAACGAGGCGAACAGGGCGACGGCGGCGATGACCGCCGAGCCGATGGCGACGCCCTTGGTGATGGCTTTCGTCGTGTTGCCGACGGCGTCGAGGCTGACCATCACGCGCTCGGCTTCCCCGCCGAACTCGCCCGACATCTCGGCGATGCCGGCGGCGTTGTCGGCCACAGGACCGAAGCTGTCCTCGGACACGACCATGCCCGTGGTCGACAGGAGCCCGATCCCGGTCAGGGCCACGAGGTAGAGCGAGAACTCGATGTTGCCGTTGCCGAGCCCGACGGCGATGGCAATGGCGACGGCGATGGCGATGATCGCCCAGACCGACGACTCCAGGCCCGACGAGATGCCCGACAGCACCGTCGTCGCCGGGCCGGTGCGGGCCGACTCGGCGATCTCGCGCACGGGCTCGGTCTCGGTCGACGTGAAGTACTCGGTGATGCGGCTGGCCGCCTGGCCCAGCAGGACCCCGGACACCACGGCCCAGAAGATCCGAAGGTTGTGCGCGTAGAACTGGGCCACGAGGAAGGTGCCGGCGACGGTCAAGAGGCCGGCGGTCAGAAACCCGCGGTTGATCGGCGCCATCGCCGTGCGGTCCTGGTCCGTGGCGCGGACGATCAGGATCCCCACGGCCGAAGCCAGGATGCCGATGGTGACGACGATCAGCGGGAAGATCACGCCGATAGCGGGGTTGTGCCCGATGGAGCGGAAGGCGGCGAAGCCGAGTATGAGCGACGCGATGATCGTGATCTCGTAGGACTCGAACAGGTCGGCGGCCATGCCCGCGCAGTCGCCGACGTTGTCGCCCACGTTGTCGGCGATTGTGGCCGGATTGCGGGGGTCGTCCTCGGGAATGCCGGC
>JBPYEZ010000069.1:0-3860 GCA_051984395.1 Acidimicrobiales bacterium
GGTGCGTGGACCGGCGATCTGGACGCCGTCACCGAGCGGGCCAGGCACACGATCTACTTCTGAGCCGCGGGCAGTGGCCGCTCCGCTGGAGACGCTCGAGGACCAGGCCCGCGGCATTCTGCCCCGCGCCGTGTACGACTATCTCGCCGGCGGAGCAGACGACGAGCGCACCCTGCAGGACAACGTCGCCGCGTGGGCCCGCCTCCGCCTCCGGCCACGGATCCTCTGCGACGTGAGCCACGTGACGGTTGCCACCACGGTCCTCGGCACTCCCGTCCGGCTGCCGGTGCTGGTGGCCCCGCTTGCCTTCCATCGTGTGGCTCATCCCGATGGCGAGCTGGCCATGGCTCGCGGCGCGGCGGCCGCAGGCAGCATCCTGGTCGTGTCGACACGGGCCTCGACGACGCTCGAGGACGTCGCCGCCACCGCTCCCGAGCTCCCACTGTGGTTCCAGGTGTACGTGCTCAGGGACCGGGGATGGACGGCTGACCTCGTCGCCAGGGCGGCGGCGGCCGGGTACCGGGCACTGGTCCTGACGGGCGACACACCGTTCATCGGGAGCCGGCGGCGCGATGCCGCCAACGGCTTCGTGCTGCCCCCGGGGGTGGGCATGGCCAACCTTCCTGCTGGCGCCGGTCTGGCCGCCGCCGACCCCGACGAGTACCCCGGCGCCCACCAGAGCCCGGCGGTCACCTTCGACGACATCGGGTGGCTGGCCTCGATCTCGGGGCTGCCCGTGGTGGTGAAGGGCGTGCTGCGGGCCGACGACGCCCGGCGCTGCATCGACGCCGGTGCGTCCGCGCTGATCGTCTCGAACCACGGAGGCCGCCAGCTCGACGGGGCCGTGGCGGGCGCCGACGCCCTCCCCGAGGTGGTGAGCGCTGTGGATGGGCGGGTCGAGGTCTACGTCGACGGCGGCATCCGGCGGGGCAGCGACGTCCTCAAGGCCCTGGCCCTCGGGGCCCGGGCGGTGCTGGTGGGTCGCCCGTTGCTGTGGGGACTGGCGACCGGCGGGGCGGCCGGCGCCCAGGACGTGCTGGAGCTGCTCGGATCCGAGCTCTCTCAGGTCATGGCCCTGGCCGGCGCCGGCACCGCGCACGACGTCACGCCCGATCTCGTCGTCCCCGGCCCCTCGGCAGCCCACCGGTAATCTGCGCCCGTGGACGACCGTCCCATCGGGGTCTTCGACAGCGGCTTCGGCGGGCTCACCGTGGTGCGGGCCCTGCTGGACCTGGTTCCCGGCGAGGACCTCGTCTATGTCGGCGACACCGGCCGCTATCCCTATGGACCACGCCCCCTGGACGAGGTGTGCAGCTACGCGGGCCAGATCGCCCGACTCCTCGTGCACGACCACGGCGTCAAGATGCTGGTTGTGGCGTGCAACACCGCCGCGGCCGCCGCTCTCGACCTTCTCCGCTTCGAGCTCGACGTCCCCGTGGTGGGCGTCATCGATCCGGGGGTGCGCGCTGCGGTGCAGGCGACGCGCAACGCCCGGCTCGGGGTGATCGGCACGGTCGGCACCATCTCCTCGGGCGCGTACCAGCGCTCGGTGCGCGCCCAGCGGGCGTCCGTGGCGTTGGTGTGCGCCGCCTGCCCGGGATTCGTGGAGTTCGTCGAGCGGGGTGAGACCGACAGCGACCAGTGTCACGTGCTCGCCGAGCGCCTGCTGTCGCCGATGCGGGCGGACCAGGTCGACACCTTGCTGCTGGGCTGTACGCACTACCCGTTCCTGGCCCGTACGATCGCCGACGTCATGGGCCGCGACGTCGTGCTCGTGTCCTCGGCGGAGGAGACGGGCTTCGAGGTGCTGTCCATCTTGTCGGAGACCGGGCTGGGCCGCCGCTCTGCGGCGAAGGGATCCCACCGGTTCCTGTCCTCGGGCGACGTGGGCTGGTTTCGCGAGCTCGGTGGCCGGCTCCTCGGACCCGAGCTCGACGACGTGGAGCACGTCTCGTGGGATCCGGCCCCGAACCGGTGAGTCTCACGCTCACCGTCCTGGGCTGTGACGGCAGCTACCCGGGTCCAGGGGGCGCCTGCAGCGGTTACCTGCTGCGGGGCGGCGGAGTCAACGTCTTGCTCGATACCGGGTCGGGCACGCTCGCCAACCTCCAGCGTCACCTCGACCTTCGACAAGTGGATGCGGTGGTGCTGAGCCACGAGCACCCCGATCACTGGATGGACCTCGAGGGCTTCGCCGTCGCCCGGACCTACGTGATCGGCGGTGGCGTCGTGCCTGTGTATGCGCCGGCGGGCCTTCGCACCCACGTCTACTTCGACCCGCCCGACGTCTACGACTGGCGCGAGGTAGCCGACGGCGACCAGGTCGGTATCGGCGCCCTCACGCTCAGCTTCGGGCGTACCGACCACGGTCCGGAGACGTTGGCCGTGCGGGTCGATGGCGACGGCGGCTCGGTCGGTTACTCTGCCGACTCCGGGCCTGCCTGGTCGCTCGAGGCCCTCGGACCCGGTCTGGACCTGGCGCTGTGCGAGGCCACCTACCTGCGACACGACGAGGGGAGATCCCAGCACATGAGCGCTCGTCAGGCCGGGACGTCCGGTCGGGAGGCCAACGTCGGCCGGCTGGTGTTGACCCACCGCTGGCCCACGGTGACCGCCGAGGCCAGCCGCGACGAGGGCAGCACGGCCTTCGGCTCCGAGCTGGACCTGGCCCGGCCCGGCGCGGAGTTCGTGGTCGGCCCGGGAGGCCCGGACGGCCCCCAAGGCCGGGGAGGGATGCCGTGAGGGCCGACGGACGGGCTGTCGACGACCTGCGGGCGACCTCGTTCGTGCGCGACTACACCGAGGCACCGCTCGGCTCGACGCTGGTGACGGCCGGTCGGACGAGAGTCCTGTGCACTGCGTCGGTCGAGGACCGGGTGCCGACCTGGATGCGTGGTGGCGGCAAGGGGTGGGTGACGGCCGAGTACTCGATGCTCCCCGGCTCGACGATCGAGCGGACGCCGAGAGAGGCGGCGCGGGGTCGGCAGTCGGGTCGGACCCAGGAGATCCAGCGGCTGATCGGCCGGTCGCTGCGCGCCGTCTGTGACATGGCGACGCTCGGCGAGATGCAGGTCGTCGTCGACTGCGACGTCCTGCAGGCCGATGGTGGGACGCGCACCGCCTCCATCTGCGGCGCCTATGTGGCGCTCCACGACGCGATGACTCGGCTCATTCAGCAGGGGCGCCTGTCGGCCCACCCGCTGGGCGAGGCGTGCGCGGCGGTGTCGGTCGGCGTGGTCGAGGCCTCGTGCATGCTGGATCTCGATTACCGCGAGGACGTGGCCGCCGAGGTGGACATGAACGTGGTGATGACATCGTCGGGTCGCTTCGTCGAGGTCCAGGGGACGGCCGAGGGGCTGCCGTTCTCCAAGTCCGAGCTCGAGGAGCTGCTCAGCCTGGCCGAGCACGGCATCGCCGGCCTGCTGGAGCTGCAGACGGCGGCGCTGTCCGAGCCCCCGCCGCCACGCTAGGGATCGGACCGGTGCGACTGGTGCTGGCCAGCGCCAATCTCGACAAGGTGGCCGAGATCGCCTCCCTGCTCACCCGTGTCGAGCTGGCGCCCCGTCCGCCCGCGCTGCCCGACGTGGACGAGACCGGGGACACGCTGGAGGAGAACGCCCGTCTGAAGGCCCGGGCCGTGGTCGAGGCGACCGGTGAGGCGGCGGTGGCCGACGACACGGGCCTCGAGGTGGCGGCGCTGGACGGGGCACCGGGGGTCCGCTCGTCGCGGTACGCAGGAGAGGACGCCAGCTACGCCGACAACGTGGCCAAGCTCCTGGGCGCGCTCGAGGGAGTCGCGGACCGGCGCGCCCGGTTTCGCACCGTGGCCCTGGCCCGCTTCGCCGACGGCCGCGAGGTGC
>JBPYEZ010000070.1:0-4454 GCA_051984395.1 Acidimicrobiales bacterium
GCGCCGACGGCGAGGTCGTGCTGGTCCACGGGGCGGTCGCCCGTCAGGGCTGGCGGCGCCTGACGGTCGCCCGGACGCCGGCCGCCGAGCTCGGGGCGGCCGACGTGCCCCGCCTCGCCGACCTCTACGCCACCCTCGGCACCGACTACGAGCTCTCGCTCGACGTGAAGGACCCCGCGGCGGCGCCGGTCGTCGTGCGCCAGGCGACCGAGGTCGGTGCGCACAGCCGCCTCTGGCTGTGCCATCCGAGCTGGCGCCAGGTGGCCCGGTGGCGTCGACTGTCGCCATCACTCCGCCTCGTCGACTCGACCGGCGTGGCCAGCATGGGTGAGGGACCGGCACGCCGGGCCGCGGTGCTGGCCGAGGCGGGCATCGACGCCGTCAACCTGCACCGCCGAGAGTGGACCTGTCCGCTGGTGGAGATCTTTCACGACCACGATCGGGTGACCTTGGCGTGGGATGTGCAGCGCAAGCGCCCGCTCGCCCGTCTCGTCGCCATGGGGATCGACGCCGTCTACAGCGACCACGTGGAGCGGATGATGGCGGCCTTGGCGGTGGCGCCGAGCTGATCGCCGCCAGTCAGCGGCCGCCAGTCAGCGGCTCAGAAGAAGTGGAACGAGGTGATGGGCCACACCCGCACCACGACCCGGCCGACAACCAGCGAGCCCTTGATCGGTCCGAAGGCGCGGCTGTCCTTGGAGTCCCCCCGGTTGTCCCCCATCACCCAGTACTCCCCTTTCGGGATCAGACAGGACCGGTTGGCGTCGCTGGTGGCCGAAGGCTGGCAACCGGGCGCCTGGCTGAAGTTCCCCGTCGTCGCCGTCCCCGCCGGCAGGTAGGTCTCCGACTGACGGTGCCCGTTGACGTAGAGCATGTCGTCCACCGAGCTCATCGAGTCGCCCGGCAAGCCGACAACCCGTTTGACCAGGTCGTTGACCGAAGGGTCGCTGTTGTCCGCGGGCGGGCGGCTGAACACCACGATGTCGCCACGATGGATGCCGTGCAGGTCGTAGCTGACCTTGTCGACCAGGATGCGGTCGCCCACCTGGAGGGTGGGCACCATCGAGGCCGAGGGGATGTAGAAGGCCTGTATGAGCCACGTCTTGATGGCGAAGGCGGCCAACAGGGCGAGGGCGACGATGGCGACCCACTCGACCCAGGTCCGCATGCGGGGGGAACGGCGGCGCCCTCCTCGTGACCGGCCCGGAGGGACGTCGTCGGAGGGCGGCTGGCGGCCGGGATCGGTCATCGTCACGGTGGCCGCAGGCTAACCCACGGCCGGTGTCGGCGCCGAGGCGGCGGGCAGCTGCCAGGAGCCGACGCGCCCGGACATCACAGCCCGTCGATCAGCTTCTCGACCCGTTCGTCGCGAGCGCGAAACGGGTCCTTGAGCAGCACCGTGCGCTGAGCCTGGTCGTTGAGCTTGAGGTGGACCCAGTCGACGGTGAAGTCCCGGCGCCGGTCCTTCGCCTTCTTGATGAACTCGCCCCTCAGGCGTGCTCTCGTCGTCTGCGGCGGCCGGTCGATCGCCGCCTCGATGGCATCCTCGTCGCAAGTCCGGTCGACCTCGCCCCGGCTCTGGAGCCGGTAGAACAGCCCCCGCTCCCGGCTCACGTCGTGGTACTGCAGGTCGAGCAGCGCGATCCGAGGGTGCGACAGCGACAGGCCGTGGCGTTCGCGATAGCGCTCGATGAGGCGGTGCTTGACTACCCAGTCACACTCGCGGTCGAGCGTGAAGGGATCCTTCTCGATCCCCTCGAGGCAGTGCTCCCACATCTCCAGGGCCCGCTCCTCGAGGGGGTCGAGCCCCTTCTGCTCCGCGTAGCGGCGGGCCCTGAGCAGGTACTCACCCTGGATGTCGAGGGCGCTGGCCTCCCTGCCGTTGGCCAGACGAACGCGGCGCCGGCAGGAGGTGTCGTGGCTGATCTCGCGAATGGCCCGGATGGGGTTCTCCAGGGTCATGTCGCGGAGCACGGCGGCAGGGTCCTCGAGCATGCGCAGCAGGATGCTGGTCGCGCCGACCTTGAGGAAGGTCGAGTACTCGCTCATGTTCGAGTCGCCGACGATCACGTGGAGGCGGCGGAAGCGCTCGGCGTCGGCGTGGGGCTCGTCCCTGGTGTTGATGATGGGCCGGCTCCTGGTCGTCGCCGAGGACACGCCCTCCCAGATGTGCTCCGCCCGCTGGCTGATGCAGAACATGGCCCCGCGGGCGGTCTGTAGCACCTTGCCCGCCCCGGCGTAGATCTGGCGGGTCACGAAGAACGGGATCAGCACCTCGGCATAGTGGCCGAAGTCGTCCCGGCGACTCGTCAGGTAGTTCTCGTGGCAGCCGTAGGAGTTCCCGGCCGAGTCGGTGTTGTTCTTGAACAGGTAGATGACGCCGCGGATCCCCTCTTCGCGGAGGCGCTGCTCGGCCGACAGCAGCAGGTGCTCGAGGATCCGCTCGCCCGCCTTGTCGTGGGCGACGAGATCGGAGATCGAGTCGCACTCCGGCGTGGCGTACTCGGGATGGCTGCCCACGTCGAGATAGAGGCGGGCACCGTTCTCGAGGAAGACGTTGCTCGACCGGCCCCAGCTCACCACGCGCCGAAACAGGTACCGGGCGACCTCGTCAGGGCTCAGTCGGCGTTGCCCGCGGAGGGTGCAGGTGACGCCGTACTCGTTCTCGAGCCCGAAGATGCGCCGGTCCATTCCGGCCCACGGTACCGTCCCCGGGATGGCGAGGCGGCTCGCGCCGCTCGGGCCAGCCCGGGCTGGCCGAAGTCGGCTCGGGTCGGCTTCAGGTTGGTGGGGAGACGCCGAGCAGCTCCTGCAGCTCGCCGTCCTCGATGCGGCGGAAGGCGCGTCGGCCGTCGCCCCTGACCAGCGCCGCCACCTCGAGCTCGTCGGCGCCGAGTGTCCGATCGGGGCCGGCCAGCGCCGCCACGGCGGCGCCCAGGGCCTCACTCGTCGTCCACCCGGCAGCCCAGGAGGATTCCATTCGCCCGGCAATGGCCTCGGCCTCGCCCCCGAGCACGGTGAAGCGCTCCTCGTCGACGACCGTGCCGTCGTAGAGGATGTGGTAGAGCTGGTCGGACGCGCCGTCCACGCCCAGCTCGGCGACGAGGATCTCGATCTCGAGCGGCTTCATCTCGTGGGTGAAGACCTGCCCGAGGTACTGGGCGTAGACGTTGGCCAGCGAGCGGGCGTCGACGTCCTCACGGCTGTAGGCGAAGCCCTTGGTATCGGCGTGCCGCACCCCCGCCACCCGGAGCTGGTCGAACTCGTTGTACCGGCCCACGCCGGCGAAGGCGATGCGGTCGTAGATCTCGTTGATCTTGTGGAGCGATCGGGACGTGTTCTCGGCCGTCACGAGGATCCCGTCGGCGAACACGGAGGCGACGAGCGCCCGCCCTCGGGCTATCCCCTTGCGGGCGTAGTCGGCGCGGTCCTTCATGACCTGCTCGGGGGCCACGTAGAAGGGCATCGTCATGGCCGCTGACCCTCCGCTCGCTTGCGCTCGATGAGTGACCCGAAGCGCTCGGCCACCTCAGGCTCGCCGACCATGCCGAAGCCGGCGGCGGTCACGGTGGCGACCGTCGGGTAGATGCCGCGGACCACGTCGGGCCCGCCCGTGGCGATGTCCTCGTCGGCCGCCTCGTACAGGCCCAGGATGGCGAGCTCGATGGACTCGTCACGCGCCATCCCCTCCCGGTACCCGAGCTTGATGGTGGTGCGGGCGTCGCGACCGCCGGACCCGGTTGCGTGGTAGTCGGCTTCCTCGTACCGCCCACCCGTCAGGGCGTAGTTGAAGATGCGACCCGTCCGGCGCCGGAGGTCGTAGCCGGCGAACAGCGGAAGGACGGCGAGGCCCTGCATGGCCATCCCGAGGTTGCCCCTGATCATCTGGCCCAGCTGGTTGGCCTTCCCCTCCAGGCTCAGGGCCAGGCCCTCGACCTTCTCGTAGTGCTCGAGCTGGGTCTGGAAGAGCTTGACCATCTCGATGCCGGGACCCGCCGCACCGGCGAAGGCCACCGCCGAGTGACGGTCGGCCGGGAAGACCTTCTCGATGGCCCGATGCGCGATCGAGTACCCCTCCGTCGCCCGACGGTCGCCCGCCATCACCACCCCGTCGGCGTAGCGCATGGCCGCCACCGTCGTCCCGTGACGGATGTCGGCCCCCGTCACACCCGAGCGTCCGGCGTCCAAGACGTCAGGCGTGGGCCGGGCCGTCGGCCCGAGGGGCTGGGGCGGGCGGCTACGGCGAAGGAGGTCGGTGAAGCTCGGCCCCGGGTCGTCCGCCGGGGGAAACATGGGCAAGCTCATCGCAGCGCACCCTACCGGCTCAGCCGCGCCCGCGAGGCTGGCCAGGTGCCGCTACTGGCCGCCCTTCTGCACGTAGTTGCGCACGAACTCCTCGGCGTTGTCCTCCAGCACCTCGTCGATCTCGTCGAGGAGGTCATCCAGCTCAGCCT
>JBPYEZ010000071.1:0-12481 GCA_051984395.1 Acidimicrobiales bacterium
GACAGCGGGGTGGCCGGCATCGCTCCGGCGTCCTATGACATCAGCTCGGTGTCGAGCAGCGACCTCAGGACGATCATCCCCGTCGCCGTGGCCATCATCGCCGTGCTCCTCGCCCTGGTGCTGCGCAGCCTGCTCGCCCCGCTCTACCTCATCGCCAGCGTCGTGCTCTCGTATCTGGCCGCGCTCGGCGTCGCCGTCATCATCTTCATCGACCTGGCGGGGGACTCGGGGCTGATCTTCTTCCTGCCCTTCCTGATGTTCATATTCCTGCTCGCTCTCGGTGAGGACTACAACATCCTCGTCATGACGAGGATCCGGGAGGAGGCCCAGGACCTTCCGCTGCGGCACGCCATCACCGAGGCCCTGGGCGCGACGGGCACGACGGTCACCTCGGCCGGCCTGGTCCTGGCCGGGACGTTCGCTGTTCTCGCCGCCTCGGCCGGCAGCGGCTCCAACGGAAGCCAGCTGCGGGCCATCGGCGTCGGCCTCGCCCTTGGCATCCTCATGGACTCGTTCCTCGTGCGGACGCTGCTGGTGCCGTCGGCGGTGGCCCTCCTCGGGCGGTGGAACTGGTGGCCGTCGTCGCTCTCCCGCCCCGAGCACGAGGCCGCGCTCGAGGCGGCCGCGCCCACCGGTGAGCGGGTGGGCGATTAGCCGCCGACGCCCGCCGGCGCCTCAGATGCGCTCGAGCGCGCCGCCGTCGAACAGAGGCTGCACGTCCTGGGCCGCGCCGTCCTCACGAAGCTGGGTGGCGGTGGGCGCACTCGCGGGAGTGGACGCGGCCTCGAGGGTCGGCCGCAGGAGGCGGGCGTCGCTCGACGTGATGAGAAAGAGCTGTGGCTGTGCCAGGACGTAATGCACGGCGCGTTGCAGCGCCGGTCCAGCCGGCAGGGGCTCGTACCAGCTGAACCGGGGCTGGACGTCACCCGTCCAGCGGCGCCGGGCGACCGACTTTATGGTCTGAGCGGCGATCCGTCGTTCTTCGCACAGACCGAGCAGCTCCTCGACGTCGGCGCGGTAGGCGTCGTCGGCCAGCAACGAGAAGTTGTACGGAAAGAGCACAGAGTCGAAGTCGAAGCGCTCGAGGCTCCGCAGGTGCATGCGCGCGATCCGCAGGCCGTGGCCGGTCACGCCGAGGAAGCGGACCAGGCCCTCCTGCCGGGCCTGTTCCAGGGCCTCGACGGCGCCCCCGGCGCCGTGCGCAACCTGCCACTCGTCCTCCTCCACCAGGTTGTGGAGCTGGATCAGGTCGACCTGGTCGACCCCGAGTCGCTCGAGCGAACGCTCGAGACCGGCCCTGGCGCCGGCGCCGGTCCGCTCGCCGGTCTTGGTGGCGAGGAAGAACTCGTGGCGACGGGTCGCCAGCCACGGCGCCAGCCGCAGCTCGGCGTCTCCGTAGGCGGCGGCCACGTCGAGATGGTTCACGCCGAGCTCGGACACGATGTCGAGCAGCTCGTCGGCATCCTCCTGGCTCATTCGCCAGAGGGCAGCGGCGCCGAAGATCGCCCGGCTGCTCCGGTGACCCGTCCGCCCGAACTCGCCTCGTTCGATCACCGCCCCGACGCTACCGTTCGGGCTCGGCCCGCGCTGGGTCGGTGCCACGTGCCAGCGAGGCGGTGATCTCGCCTAAGCTCGTTCACATGCCGCGGATCGTGAACGGCGGCAAGTGGGCGGAGAACCGCCTCCGACACCTTCGCCAGCTCCTCGAGCAGTCGACCGACGACGACGAGCGACGCAAGATCGAGCACGAGATCGAGCAGCTCAAGCCGGAGGCGGGCCTCGGCCGTCGGTTTCTCCGCCACTTCATACCGGGCATGAGGTAGGGCGCCCGGTCGCTCTCCGCCTACGATCGGTCCCCGTATGAGCGACCGACTGTACTTTCGTCAGCTTCTCGCTGGTCGGGACTTTGCCAGCGCCGACTTCGTCGCCCGGCAGATGGTGAACTTCGTGTACCTGATCGGCGACCGGGAGACCGGCGACGCCGTCGTGGTCGATCCCGCCTACGGCGTGGGCGATCTCGTCGACCTGCTCGCCGCCGACGACATGGGCCTGACCGGCGTGCTGGTGACCCACTGGCATCCCGACCACGTGGGGGGCGACCTCATGGGGCACGGCATCGAGGGCCTCCGGGAGCTGCTGGAGCACAAGGAGGTCCCGGTGCACGTCCAGGCCGACGAGGCGCCCTGGGTGACACGGGCCACCGGCGTGTCCGACCTGCTCGCTCAGCACCGGAGCGGTGACGTGGTCGACGTCGGCCAGCTGGGCGTGACGCTCCTCCACACGCCTGGCCATACTCCGGGCAGCCAGTGCTTCATGGTCGAGAACAGGCTGGTCGCAGGGGACACGCTCTTCCTCGAGGGGTGCGGTCGCACGGACCTGCCCGGCGGCGATCCCGAGGCGATGTACGACAGCCTCACCCACCGTCTGGCCCGGGTTCCCGACGACACGATCCTCTTCCCCGGTCACCTCTACTCGGCCGAGCCCTCCGCCAGCATGGGCGACACCCGCCGCCTCAACTACGTGTTCCGTCCGGAGACGCCCGAGCAGTGGCTGATGATGTTCGGGCGGTGACGGGCGCCAGTCCCGCCGCACCGGGTCGGGCGGACCGCCCGCCGCCGACGGGAGAATTCCGAGGGGGTTCGTCGTCTCCCGGGCGGTACTGTGCAGGGCATGGCCGACCAGGCGACCTTCGCCGACCAGGCAATGGAGTTCATGCCTGCCCTCTACTCGGCCGCCCTGCGTATGACCCGCAACGCGGCCGAGGCGGAAGACCTGGTCCAGGAGACGTACCTGAAGGCCTACCGGGCATTCGGGAGCTTCGAGCAGGGCACCAACCTCAAGGCGTGGCTCTACAAGATCCTCACCAATACGTTCATCAATGCGTACCGGTCCCGGCGGCGGCGGCCCGAGCAGACCGAGATCGAGGACGTCGAGGACCTCTATCTCTACCGCCGGCTGGGGGGCCTGGAGGCGGCCACGGCCGGGCGGAGCGCCGAGGAGGAGGTCCTCGACCACTTCACCGACGCCGACGTGAAGGCGGCGCTCGAGTCGCTGCCGGAGAGCTTCCGGATGACCGTCCTGCTCGCCGACGTCGAGGGATTCTCGTACCGGGAGATCGCCGACATCATGGATATCCCTATCGGTACGGTAATGAGCCGGCTCCACCGAGGAAGAAGAGCGCTCCAGAAGGCGTTGCTGGAGTTCGGAATGGAACGTGGCCTGGTAGGCGATCGGGATTGATGATGCAGCGGAAGCGATTCGTGGGAGTTGGTGATGGGTGAACCGGTCCACGATGAGTGTTGGGAGGCGGTACACCGCCTCTATCATTTTCTCGACGGCGAGCTGACCAGCGAGAAGCGTGTGGAGATATCGCAGCACCTGGACAGCTGCCATCCCTGCCTCGAAGCGTTCGATTTCGAGGCCGATCTACGCCACATGCTCGCCGCCAAGTGCCGTGACCACGTTCCCGAGAGCCTGCGGGACCGGGTCGCCTGGGCCCTGCGTCACGAGCAGGAGGCCGACTAGCGCCGCTGGGGCGGGCGAGGAATACCGCCACTCGGCTGCCCGTTGGACAGGACGTGGCAGATCGTGTGGTGCGAGGGACGTCGTTGTCGGGGAACGACCGGCCGTCCCGCTCTTTCGGAGCAGGGAGGGTCTGCCGAGAGGCGGGCTGCACCACCAGGCTGTCGATCTACAACAACGGCAAGTACTGCTATCAGCACGAGCCGATGGCCGTGCCCCGCACCCGGGGCAAGAAGATCGCCTGAGGGGGCGACCGGCCTGCTGGCCGCGCCGAGCGCTTCGACCCCGGCAGCCGTCTCGGGTGCCGACTGCGGCATGGGTCCGTCGTGGGCCAGATCGGCGATGATGCGAGGTTGAGGCCGGTGCGGGTGCATGATGGCGCGGTCCCCACCGCGCCTGGAGATGCCGTGACTGAAGCCGTGTCCTGGGATCTGGCCGAGCGGGTGGCCGTTCGGGTCGCCGGCCGAGAGCCGTTCGCCGAGTCCTACCACTACGCGTCCCTGCAGCCGGATTTCGAGGAGCTGACGGCCGAGGCCGAGGAGCTGGTCGCCCGGGCCACCGGGCTGCGGTCGCTGGCGGGGCCGGCTCGGGCGCGCGTGACCGACCGCCCCGGGTGGGTCCGGGCCAATGTGGCCTCGTTCCAACGGTTGCTCCGGCCGGTGACCGAGCGGCTCGGCCCCCGCCTGCTGGCGAGCCCGATCGCCCCGATGAGCCGGGCGGCGGCGGGCGTGCAGGTGGGCACCGTGCTCGGGTGGATGTCGACGCGGGTGCTCGGCCAGTACGACCTGCTCCTGACCGAGGACGAGCGCATCGAGGAGCAGGACATCGTCTACTACGTCGGACCCAACGTGCTGAGCCTGGAGAAGCGGTTCTCGTTCCCGCCCCGCCAGTTCCGCCTCTGGCTCGCGCTGCACGAGGTGACCCACCGGGCCCAGTTCACCGGCATCCCCTGGATGCGGGCCCACTTCCTCTCCCTCGTGGACCAGACCCTCGGGGCCATGGATCCCGACCCTCGCCGGTTCCTGGAAGGGCTCCGCCGGGCGGCCGACCAGGTCCGGACCGGCCGCAACCCATTGTCGGACGGCGGGTTGCTGGGCCTGGTCATGGGGACCGAGCAGCACGCCGTCCTGAGCAAGGTCCAGGGCCTGATGAGCCTGCTCGAGGGGCACGGCGACGTGACCATGGACCGGGCCGGGGCGGCTCGGATCCCGAGTGCCGACCGGTTCAGCCGGGTGCTGCGTGAACGCCGGCGCCAGGTGAGGGGACCGGCCCGGCTGGTCCAGCAGCTGATCGGCCTCGAGGCCAAGATGCGCCAGTACGAGGACGGCGAGCGGTTCGTGGCCGCCGTCGAAGCGGCGGGGGGGCCGGAGCTGCTGGGGTTGGCGTGGAGGGGGCCCGACGCCCTTCCCTCCCTGGACGAGATCCGCGACCCGCCGAGCTGGATGCGCCGCGTCAGGGCGAGGTGAGCCCGATCCTCACCGGCCTCCTCAGCCGTTGCGCCTTTCCCCCGCCCGGGTCGCCGCTCACCTGCGCCGTCTCGGGCGGAGCGGACTCCCTGGCGTTGCTCGCCCTGGCCACCGAGGCCGGGTGCGTGGTCACCGCCGTGCACATCGACCACGGCCTGCGTGCCGGGTCGGCCGGCGAGGCCGACGTGGTCGAGGCCGCCGCCCGCCGGTTCGGGGCCGGGTTCAGGGCCGTGCGGCTGGCGCTCAGCCCCGGGGCGAACCTCGAGGCCCGGGCCCGGGCAGCGCGTCTCGCCGTACTCCCCGCCGACGTGGCGACCGGGCACACGGCTGATGACCAGGCCGAGACGATGGTTCTCAACCTGCTGCGCGGCGCCGCCGCCGGGGGGCTCGGCGGTATGCGCGTCGGGCGCCGCCACCCGATCCTCGGCCTGCGCCGGGCCGAGACCGCGGCCGTGTGCCGCCACCTCGGCCTCACACCGGTGCTGGACCCGTCGAACGAGGATCCCGCCCATCGCCGCAACCGTGTGCGTCACGACGTGATGCCCCTGCTGGACGAGGTCGCGCAGCGTGACGTCGTGCCGGTGCTCACCCGCCAGGCCGTGCTCCTGGCCGACGAGGCGGACTACCTCGACTCACTGGCCGCGGACATCGACCCGACCGACGCGCGGGCCCTGGCTCGCGCCCCCGTGGCGCTCGCCCGCCGCGCCGTGCGTCTCTGGCTGCGGGGCGACGGCCCCTACGCACCCACTGCTGACGCGGTGGAACGGGTCCTCGAGGTCGCCCGTGGCGGCGGTCGAGCGTGCGAGGTGGGTGCCGGCCTGCGCGTGCGGCGCTCTCGAGGTCGGTTGGCACTGGAAGGCGAGCCCACCGACGCCGTGGCCTCCACCTCACCACTAGGGTCGGGCAGGTGAACGGCCCGGACACCGACGGCCGCTTTCCTGCCAGCCTCCAGGACGAAGCCAACCTGGGACGGGTGGTGGTGGCCGAGGACGTGCTGACCGCTCGCGTGCAGGCGCTGGGACGCCAGATCACCGACGACTACGCCGATCGTCCTCCGCTGCTCGTGGGCGTCCTCAAAGGTGCCTTCGTCTTCATGAGCGACCTGGCCCGGGCTATCCGGTTGCCGGTCGAGTTCGACTTCATGGCGGTGGCCTCGTACGGAAGTGCCACCAAGACCAGCGGCGTCGTGCGCATCGTGAAGGACCTCGACCTCGATCTCTCCGATCGGCACGTCCTCGTGGTGGAGGACATCGTCGACAGCGGTCTGACGCTGTCGTACCTGCGCCGCAACCTGCTGGCGCGGGGACCGGCGAGCCTCGAGGTATGTGCCCTGCTGGTGAAGGATGGCCTGCAGCGGACCGAGCTCGACCTGCGCTATGTCGGGTTTCGCATCCCCCCCGACTTCGTCGTCGGTTACGGGCTCGATGTCGGTGAGCGTTACCGCAACCTCCCGAGGGTCTGCGTCTACGTCGGCGACGACGTGCCGAGGCTCTCGCCATGAGCGTCGACCGCGGTCGCATCGAGAAGGCGGTGGCGGAGCTCCTCGAGGCGATCGGCGAGGACCCGGACCGGGATGGCCTGCGGGCGACACCAGAGCGGATCGCGGCCATGTACGCCGAGCTGTTCTCCGGCATCCACGACGATCCCGAACGACACCTGACGGTGACGTTCGCGGCCGAGCACGACGAGATGGTGATGGTGAAGGACATCGCCTTCGCCTCGTTGTGCGAGCACCACATGGTGCCGTTCATCGGCAGGGCGGCGGTCGCCTACATCCCGAACGACGACGGCCGCATCACCGGGCTCTCCAAGATCGCCCGCCTGGTCGAGGCCTACGCCCGACGGCTCCAGGTCCAGGAGCGGCTGACGAGCCAGGTCGCCGACACGCTCGAGCGCGGTCTGGCGCCGCGCGGCGTCCTGGTGGTCATGGAGGCCGAGCATCTGTGCATGTCGATGCGAGGTGTGAAGAAGCCCGGGGCTCTGACGGTGACCTCGGCGGTGCGGGGCCTGTTTCGCTCCGACGTCGCCACCCGGGCCGAGGCCATGCAGTTCATCCACGGCCGGTAGGGGGGTCGAACCCGCCGCCGCGCCACGGGTCGGTCAGAGGCCCTCCAGCGGCCCCCGTTCCACCGCTCAGCAGGCGGAGAACCTACGCTAACTCCCATGCGGCCGTTGGTGATGGGTGTGCTCAACGTGACGCCGGACTCCTTCTCCGACGGGGGTCAGTTCTTCTCCCACGAGGCTGCCGTAGCCCACGGTCTCGAGATGGCGGCCGAGGGCGCGGACATCGTGGACGTCGGCGGTGAGTCGAGCCGGCCAGGCGCCGAGCCCGTTGCCGAGCCCGAGGAGCTGCGGCGTGTGATCCCGGTCATCGAGGCGCTGTCGCCGCACGTACGGGTATCGATCGACACGACCAAGGCACCGGTCGCGGAGGCGGCGGTGGGCGCCGGAGCCACCCTGGTCAACGACATCTCCGCCTCGCTGCACGAGGTGGCGGCGGCCACCGGCGTCGGCTGGGTGGCCATGCACATGCGAGGCACCCCGAGGACGATGCACCACGATCCCCGCTACGACGACGTCGTCGGCGAGGTCGTGGCATTCCTCGAGGAGCGGGCCGAGCGTGCGCGGGCGGCGGGGGTCCGCGAGGTATGGGTGGATCCGGGGATCGGCTTCGGCAAGACCGCCGAGCACAACCTGAGCCTGCTCCGCCACCTCGGCCGGCTCGTCGCCGGCGGCCACCAGGTCCTGATCGGCACCAGCCGCAAGAGCTTTCTCGGCCGGCTGGTCGAGGCAGAGCCGAGCCCGCTTCCCACCGAGGAACGACTGCCTGGGTCGCTCGCCACTGCGGTGTGGGCGATGGCGAACGGTGCCGGCATGGTGCGCGTCCACGACGTGGGTCCGACGCTCCAGGCGGCCAGGCTGGTGGGTGAGGACCCTGAGGCCGGAAGAGCCCCGGACACCGGCGACGTCCTCCTGGGGGAGGGGTGAAGGGCCGCTGGGCGGCCGGGATCGCCCCCCGCAACTTCTCCTGGGTGATCAGAGATCACCTGGCGGTGAGCGAGCGTCCCGGCGGCTACGCCCGCAACCACCGTCGCGTCCGGCGACAGGAGGAGATCATCTGGCTTCGGGAGCAGGGGTTCACCCTCGTGGTGTCGTTGCTCGGCTCTCCGCACAACCTCCATGCCTACGACGAGATGGACCTGCCCTGGGCCCATTTCCCCTTTGGTCCCACCGCCGAGCCCCGCCTCGTGCTTCCCGACCTCTTCGTGCACCTGCGCGATTGGCTGGCCCACGGCGAGCGGCTGCTGCTGCACCAGGAGGAGCTCGGTGACCGGGTCATGGGTGTGATCGCGGGGTACCTCCGCTGGTCCGGCAAGGTGCCCTCGGGACCACAGTCCATCGCCGCCGTCGAGCGCATCGTGCGCCGCCAGATGGGTCCCTTGGGACGGCAGCTGGTGGCCATCTCACCGGAGCTCCACGCCGGCCCGGGAGGCCAGTCCGAGGGCACCGCCGGTGAGGCGGGTGACGCTCGCTGACCGCCCGGATCGGATCGAGATCCGGGCTCTCCGGCTGGTCGGCACGCACGGGCTGCTGCCCGAGGAGCAGAGCCGGGGCCAGCCCTTCGAGGTCGACCTCGACGTCCATGCCGATCTCGCCGCCGCTGGGCGTACCGACTCCATGGGGGACACGGTCGACTACGGCGAGGTCGTCGAGCGGGCCGCTGCGGTCGTCACGGGCCGCAGTTATCGCCTGCTGGAGGCCCTGGCCGAGGGCATCGCCGAGGCGGTGCTCGCCGACACCAGGGTGACCTCGGTGCGCGTCGGTGTTCGCAAGCTGCATCCGCCGCTGGCCGCCGATCTCGCCTCGGTCGGGGTGCGGATCACGCGGCCCCGCCCCTAGGAGTGCGCGCCTTTCTCGGTCTCGGGTCCAACGTCGGGGACCGTCGCGCGGTCCTGCGACGGGCGGTCGCCTCGCTCCCCGACGTCGTGGCCGTCTCGCCGGTCTACGAGACCGAGCCGGTCGGAGGGCCTCCAGGTCAGGGGCGCTTCCTCAACCTCGTCGTCGAGCTGTCCACCGAGCGCACGCCGCGGGCCCTTCTCGAGCTCGGGGCCCGTCTGGAGGCGGCAGCGGGAAGGGTCCGGGCCGAGCGGTGGGGTCCGCGGCCCCTCGACGTCGACGTCCTCCTGGTCGGAGACGAGAAGGTCGCCGAACCCGACCTCGTCGTCCCCCATCCGCGTATGTGGGAGCGGCGCTTCGTGCTCGCTCCACTGGCCGATCTGGCCCCCGAGCTGGTGCCCGAGGGCTGGGAGACGCGTGTTTCCGGCGAGGTCGACAGATTGGGTACGCTCTAGCCACTGCACGAACGGCACCCTCCTGGAGGGGCTGGAACGTCGAGAGAGGTCGCTTGACCGCATTTCGCCTGATCGGCCCGGGTCGCGCCGGCCGGTCGCTCGCCACCGCCCTGTCGAATGCCGGCTGGGATCTCGCCGGCATGCTGGGCCGTCAGGACGATCTGCGCCCCGCCGCCGGTGGCGTCGACGCCCTGGTGATCGCCACACCCGACCGTGCCATCGCCGCGGTGAGCGCCGCCGTCGACCCCTCGCCGACCACGGTGGTGCTCCACCTCGCCGGCTCGCTGGGGCTGGACGTGCTCGACCCCCATCCCCGTCGGGCTTCGGTCCATCCCCTCGTCACTCTCCCCGAGCCACGCGCGGGCGCGGCCCGTCTCGCCGCCGGAGGCTTCTTCGCCGTCGCCGGGGACCCACTGGCGCTCGACCTGGTGGCGGCGCTCGGCGGCCAGCCCCTGGCCGTGCCCGACGACGCCCGCACGACCTACCACGCCGCTGCGTGCGTGGCCGCCAACCACGTGGTCGCCCTGCTCGGTCAGGTCGAGCGGGTGGCGGCCAGCGCCGGGTTGCCGCTGGAGGCCTTCCTGGAGCTCGCTCGTGGCGCCGTCGACGACGTCGCCGCCGTCGGGCCGGCGCGTGCCCTCACCGGTCCCGTGGCCCGAGGCGATCGGGCCACGCTCGAGCGCCATCGCGCCGTGCTCGATCCCGCCGAGCGACCCGCCTACGACATCCTCGTCGAGCTGTCCCAGCGCCTGGCGGCCGGGCGCGCGGCAGAGGGACGCCCGCTGGCAGTCGAACCAGCGGGCGGCGGCAGTGGGGCGCCGCCCCCGGAAGGGCTGGCGGCATGCAGGTGATCGAGACGCTCGAGGAGCTGAGCCGGACGCTCGAGAAGGAGCGGGCCACCGGTCGCCAGGTGGGCCTGGTCCCCACCATGGGCGCACTGCACGCCGGCCATCTGGCGCTGGTCGCCCGGGCCCGGGCGGAATGCGACACCGTGGTGCCGACCATCTTCGTGAACCCGCTCCAGTTCGATGCCCGCGAGGACCTTCTCAGCTACCCGCGAGACCACGCCAGAGACCTCGAGCTCGCTCGGCGGAGCGGCGCGGACCACGTGTTTCTGCCGGCGGAGCAGGAGATGTACCCCGGTCCCGTGTTGACGTCGGTGCGGGTGTCGGCATTGACAGAAGGTTTCGAGGGGGCCTCCCGCGCCGGGCACTTCGAAGGCGTGGCGACGGTCGTGACCAAGCTGTTCGCCGCCGTGGGGCGGTGCCGCTCGTACTTCGGCGAGAAGGACTACCAGCAGCTGCTCGTCGTGCGCCGGCTGGCCGCCGACCTTTCCTTCCCGGTGGAGGTCATCGGCTGCGAGACGGTGAGGGAGCGCGACGGCCTGGCCCTCTCGAGCCGCAACGCCCGGCTCACTCTGGAGCAGCGGGCAGCCGCGCCCGTGCTGTACCGCGCCCTGCAGGCCGGCCGCGGCGCCGTCGACGCGGGCGAGCGGATGTCGGAGCGGGTCGCAGCGGCGATGGAAGCAGTCGTCACCGCCGAACCGCTCGCCCAGCTCGACTACGCCGCCGCGGTCGATGCCGACGACCTGACCGTGCCCGCGACGCTGGCGGGCGACGTGCGCCTGCTGGTCGCCGCCCACTTCGGCTCGACACGTCTGATCGACAACCTCGGAGCGCGGACGCCATGAGCGCACTCCCGCGCCCGACCCTCCTGAAAGGCAAGCGATGCGACGCCGCATGATGAAGTCCAAGATCCATCGGGCCACGGTGACTGGAGCCGAGCTCGACTACGTTGGCTCGATCAGCCTCGACACCCGCCTCATGGAGCTGGCCGACATCCGAGAGCACGAGCAGGTCGCCGTGCTCGACATCGACAACGGCGCCCGGTTCGAGACGTACGCCATCGCCGGCCGGGAGGGTGAGGTCTGTCTCAACGGGGCCGCCGCCCGCCTCGTACAGCCGGGTGACAAGGTGATCATCCTCACCTACGCCGACTACGAGGACTCCGAGCTCGTCGGGTTCGAACCACGGGTCGTCCACGTCGACGCCGGCAACCGGATGTTCGAGCCCGTCGGGCTCCAGCCCGCTCCGCGGTAGTGGCGGATCCCGGACCCTCGGCGGGAGGTCCGGCGCCGCTGGACGTCCTCATCGTCGGGAGCGGGGTAGCAGGCCTGTCGGCGGCCGTGCGGGCCGCCGGAAGCTCGGGGCTGCGAGTGGGCGTGGCGACCAAGGCCGAGCTGGCCCAGTCGACGACGCGTTGGGCCCAGGGCGGCGTCGCCGCCGTGCTGGGAGTGGACGAGGACTCGACGGACCTCCACCTGGCGGACACCCTGGCCGCGGGGGCCGGCCTGTGCGACGTCGACGCCGTGAAGGTGCTCGTCGGAGAGGGGCCGGCCCGGGTGGAGGAGCTCATCGCCCTGGGGGCGGTCTTCGACCGCCACCCGGGGGGCGGGCTCGCCCTGGCCCGCGAGGGCGGCCATTCGATCGCCCGTGTGGTGCACGCCGGTGGGGCGGCAACCGGGGCCGAGATCGAGCGGGCGCTGGTCGACGCCGTGCAGGAGACGGCTGCGGCCCTGCTCGAGGGGTGGTTCGCCGTGGACCTCCTGGTCGAGGCCGGGCGTTGCCAGGGCGTGGTGGCCCTCGATCCGAGCGGGCGACCCCACGAGGTGCGGGTGTCGCACGTGGTGCTGGCGACGGGGGGCGCCGGCCAGCTCTACGCCGTCACGACCAATCCCTCCGAGGCCAGCGGGGACGGTGTCGCCATGGCCCTCCGCCGCGGGGTGGCGGTGGCCGACGTCGAGTTCATGCAGTTCCACCCGACCGCGCTGCACCACCCGGCCATGCCGCGTCCGCTGCGCTCGGAGGCCCTCCGCGGGGAGGGCGCGGTGCTGCGCGACGAGGCCGGGGTGCGGTTCATGGTCGACGAGCACCCGCGCGCCGACCTCGCGCCACGCGACGTCGTGGCCCGGGCGATCGCCCGCCGGCTGGTCGCGCGCGACCTCGACCATCTGTGGCTGGACGCAACGGGGCTGGAGCGTTTCGACCAGCGGTTCCCGACCATCGCCGCCTCGGTCCGCTCGATCGGCCTCGACCCGAGCTCCGACTGGCTGCCGATCGCTCCTGCCGCCCACTACCTCTC
>JBPYEZ010000072.1:0-3052 GCA_051984395.1 Acidimicrobiales bacterium
TGCACCAGTTCATCGACAACTTCAACACGGTCGTGGCCGGCTACGCCCAGCACTCGGGTGCCCTGACCCAGCTGATCAACAACGTGGCCCAGGTGTCGGCCCAGCTGGCGCCGTCGGCGCAAGCCAACGCCCAGGCCCTCAGCAACTTCGCCGTCACGACAAAAGAGCTCAACGACCAGAGCAACCGGCTGGAGGGCCTCCTGACCCGGCTGTCCCAGCTGTCGACCAACAGCGTGAGCCTGATCGGCTCCTACTTC
The DNA here is from genome assembly GCA_051984395.1 of Acidimicrobiales bacterium. Taxonomy (GTDB): domain Bacteria; phylum Actinomycetota; class Acidimicrobiia; order Acidimicrobiales; family AC-9; genus AC-9. The sequence continues at coordinate 258 of JBPYEZ010000072.1, forward strand.
CCACAGATCAACGACAACTTCAACGGCCTGCTGACCACGGTGAACCAGCTGGCCCAGCACCAGAGCGAGCTCTCCGACGTGCTCGGGCAATTCCCGATCTTCCTCAAGGAGTCGAAGGAGCTCACCCACCCCGACCAGAGCCTCTCCCAGATCCCGGTGGTCTTCGACACCATCACCTGCGGACTGCCCACCCAGCTGGGCGGATCGGACCCCAACAGCCCGGTCACGTCCTGTCACGGAGCCGGGTAGATATGGTCATCTCGACGCGCATCAAGATCAACCTGGTCGTCTTCTTCGTGGCCGCCGCCGCCCTGGCTACCTACGGCTACCTGTCGGTGCTGCACAACCCGTTCAAGCACGAGACCGACGTGGTCGCCTACTTCCCCTCCACGGCAGGCCTCCGGGATCAGTTCTACGTCACGGACAACGGTCTGGTCGTAGGGGCGGTGAAGTCCGTGCAACTGGTGGGCGACCGCGTCAAGGTCACCATGGCCATCCAGCCGGGCCAGCAGGTGGCCAACAACGTGCAGGCCCAGATCGTGCGGGCGAACCCGCTCGGCGAGCAGGCGGTCGACCTCGTGCCCCCACCGGGGGCACCGCCCAATGCCACATTGGTGCGCGACGGCGCCATCGTCCCCACCGCGCCCGACCCCACCCCGCCCGACGTGGGCCAGGTGGTCAATACCGCCGACCGGCTGTTCGGCGCGATCCCGACCGGCGACCTCAACAGCTTCATCCACGAGCTGGCCGTGGCGCTGAACGGCCGGGGAGACGACATCCACACCCTCATCTCGGCCGGCGACCAGTTCGCCCAGGAGCTCAACGCCAACCAGGCCCAGTTCCAGACACTGCTCAACAACGCCCCCCCGTTCTTCGACACCTTGTCGGCCAACGCTCCCGCCTTCAACCAGGCCCTGGCCAACACCGAGGTCCTCACCCAGGTGCTGGTCCAGCACAGCCACGACATCGTCAACCTCATGAACAACGGGGCCACCGCGTCGAGCGTGATCCAGAAGCTGGTGCTGGACTCACGACCCAACCTGGCCTGCCTCACGCACGACCTCGCCGACTTCACCAGCAACGTCGCCCAGCCCGCGAACCTGGACAACCTGGCCCAGCTGTTCTCCCACGACACCCAGTTCGCCAACGTGCTGTCCGAGGTCGGCGTCCACCAGTACCCGCTGGGGCCACAGGCGCCCTCCCCCGGCCCCACCGAGCAGCTGCGCATACACATCCTCCTGCCGCCCCCGCAGGGCGGCGGCGCGGAGTACCAGACGGCGCGCAACCTGCCCCCGGGCTACCTGGCCCCGGGCTGCAACACCGAGTACGGCGCCGGTGTGGGCCCGGCGACCCAAGCGACGCCGCCCCAGCCGCCCTATTACTCGGGCAGCCCCCCGCAGGCGGCCCCCGTCTCGGAGTCCCAGGTGCGCGGCGGTGGCCCTCCGGTACCGGGTCCGGGCGTACCCGCGGCGGCCCATCTCCGGTTCCCGTCCGGGGGGTGGACCGCCGCTCTCCCTCTGCTGCTGCTGGTCGTCCTGTCAGGAGCTGCGCTCCTGCGCAGACGGCCGCGGATGGAGGATTTTCGGGTGCCGGGGGAGAAGTTGAACAGAGGCGGTTTCATGATCGGACGACTCGGGTTCCTCCGGCGAACCATCACCATGCCACTTGATCGGAGACAACCATGAGCAACCGCGGAGTCCGAGGCGTACGCGTCGTTGGTCCCGGTGGGCGCCAGCCATCCGATCGCTCCCATGAGCCCGGAGCCGACGACGGGTTCGACCCCGCCGAGGCGGCCGCCCTGGCGAGCCTCGACAGTACGGCCGAGCAGCCATCCTCCGCGCTGGCCTCGGGACCGGACTTGGAGACCCACGAGCACCTCGAGACCGGTGCCGCAGAGGGTGAGCCGGCACGGACGCGTGCTCCCAGCGGTCGCCGCTGGCCCTTCCGGCTCGCCACGGTGATCGCTGTCCTGGGCGTCGCCGGCACGATCGGCTTCGGCTACGGCTATTTCCACCTGAACGGTCAGCAATCCGACGTCTCGGCGGCCAAGAAGCAGGCCCAGAACTACATCACCGCCCTCACCAACTTCGACCCCAAGGGCCTCGACCACGAGATCAACAACATCACGTCCTACGCCACGGGGAACTTCAAGACCAGCATCTCCCAGTTCTTCAGCAACGACGTGCGCAAGTCGCTGCTGTCCAGCAACGCCGCCAGCCGTGGGCAGGTGCGTGCCATCTATCCACAGTCGAACAGCGGAGGCCACGTCACCTTCTTCGCCGTGGTCGACGACACCATCGCCAACAACAAGCTGTCGGCGCCGGCGTCCGACGAGATCGACATGACCGTGGACATGGTCAACACCTCGCAGGGTTGGCGCGTCGCCAACAACACCTTCCTCCAGTCGCCGCTGTTCAGCCCCACCCAGCCCGGTGGCAGCAGCACACCCGCGACGACCGCTCCGCCCCACCCGTAATCCGATACCTCGGGCGGATCAGGTCGAGGCCTGCTTGGCCAGCGCACCCAGATCGGCACCCACCTTTCGCTCGAATCGGCCCTTGTCGAGCGAGCGGATGCTGACGTCGTGGTCTCCCGCCTCGGCCCGGAGAGCACGCACGGTGCAGCTCTCCCTGACCCGCTCGGCGAACGGGTCGAACGAGTACCACCTCGCCGCGTTGCGCCACGAGAGCTGGTGGAGCTCCTCGTCCGGCACGCCCTCGGCGGCCTTGGCCAGCTCCTCGGGGGCGGCGGGCCAGGACGAATCGGAGTGGGGGTAGTCGCACTCCCAGGCGCTG
>JBPYEZ010000073.1:0-11412 GCA_051984395.1 Acidimicrobiales bacterium
GCATCGTGCCCGCCGCCGACGTGGCCCGCCTGCGGGCCGCCGGTGTGGTCGCCATCTACACGCCGAAGGACTTCGAGATCAGCCATCTGGTCGAGGAGCTGGCCGAGCTGGCCGAGCGGCACCGGGCCGACCGCACCGTCACGTCCCGTTAGCGGCGGCCCGTTCCGTCGCGCGGCCAGACGGCGAAGCACCGGTCGGACAGCTGGCCGAACGCGTACTGGACGTAGAAGCCGTCGAACATCACCCGGGTGCCCTCGGACCAGGCCAGGGCCTGCGGGCTCGAGATGCGCCGGTGGACCTGGAGGATGCCGCCCTCGAAGACGCGGTACTCGGCCCAGGTGCCGGGAAAGTCCTTGACGCAGGCCACCTCGGCGAACGGCACGGCGCCGCTGGGCCCGAAGTGGCGGACCCGGTTGCGGTGGGTGTGGCCGGCGAAGAAACCCACGAGCGCCGGCCGTCGGGCGATGACCTCGATGAGGCCTTCCGAGTCCGAGGGGTTGATGCCGAAGTAGGTGTCGGGGCGGACACGAGACGACGGGTCCCACGGGTGGTGGTGACCGAACACCAGCACCAGACGGTCGGCGCGCGACCCGAGCTCGTCGAGCCACTCGAGCTGCTCGCCGTGGACCCGTCCGCTGGCCTTGCCGGGGATGGTGGTGTCGAGCACCGCCAGGGTCACCCCCGGAAGGGTCAGCTCCATGGGCCCGGCATCGACCACCGAGTGGTCGGCGCTGGCGTCGTGGTTGCCCCGCACGTAGTGGAGCCTCTCGCCGAACGTCGGCCGGTAGCAGGAGAGGAAGGCCTCCAGCTCCTCCATCGTGCCGTGGGTCGTCAGGTCGCCCTTGGCCAGCACGATGTCGGGCTCGATGGCGGCGATCTCCTGCACGGCCGCCCGGTTCATCGTGTCCGGGTAGGGCGTCTCGCCGGGGCCGACGCGCAACACCGGGCCCGACGTGTTCCCCTCGAGCACCCCGCACTCGACCTCCCCGAAGTGGACGTCGTTCACGGTCGCCACGGTGGCCAGTCGCTCACCCGGGGGACGGGGCAGGGTCCGAAAGGCGACGCCCTCGACCACGTGGTCGACGTCGGGCTCGAGGCCCGTGCGCCGGACCACCTGAGCGGGCCGACCCGGGCTGGCCGGCACGTGCAGCACGACCTCGTCGTCGGCGACGGTGGTGAGCTCGATCGCCTCCACCGTGTCGCGCAGCCCGGTCGTCACGGCTCGGTCGTCACGGCTCGGCCCAGGGACGTTCCCTCCGGAGCTGGGGAGGCTTGGACCACCACCGGCCCGAGAACCTCCAGGCGGGCGTGGCCGGTCGGCGCTTCCTCGTCGGAGGCTCTGTCGCCGGGCGGGGCCAGCACAGCTCCACCGCGGCGGCGATGGCCGCCACCACCTCCGCCTCGTCCTCGGGACGGTCGCCTGGGCCGGCCTTTTCCACGGCCCCTCGGTCGGGTTCGGTCGTCACCGGCTCAGAACGGCATGTTGCCGTGCTTGCGCTTGGGCAGTTCCTCGCGCTTGCTGCGAAGCAGCTCGAGGCTCTGCACCAACACCCGTCGAGTGTCGGCGGGGTCGATCACGTCGTCCACGTAGCCCCGCTCGGCGGCGATGTAGGGATTGGCATAGCGCTCGGTGTACTCCTCCACCAGCTCGGCCCGACGCGCCGAGCGGTCGGCGGCCTCGGCCAGCTCCCGGCGGTGGACGATGTCGACCGCGCCCTGTGGTCCCATGACGGCGAGCTCGGCCGACGGCCAGGCGTACGCGAGATCGGCGCCGATGGACTTGGAGCTCATGACCACGTAGGCCCCGCCGTAGGCCTTGCGGGTCACGATCTGGATGAGCGGCACCGTCGCCTCACAGTACGAGTACAGCAGCTTGGCCCCGTGACGGATGATGCCGCCGTGCTCCTGACCCGTGCCGGGCATGAAGCCGGGGACGTCGACGAAGGTGACGATCGGGATGTTGAAGGCGTCGCAGGTGCGGACGAAGCGACCGCCCTTGTCGGAGGCGTCGATGTCCAGCACGCCGGCCAGCACCTGGGGCTGGTTCCCCACGACGCCGACGACGTGGCCGTCGATGCGGGCGAACCCGCACGTGATGTTCATCGCCCAGTGGGAGCAGTACTCGAAGTACTCGCCCTCGTCCACGACCGCGGCGATCACCCGCTTCATGTCGTAGGGCTGGTTGGGGCTCGTGGGCATGAGCTCGGCCAGCTCGGGGGTGGCCCGATCGGGCTCGTCAGCCGGCTCGAGGGTCGGCGGCTCCTCCAGGTTGTTCGAGGGCAGGAAGCCGAGCAGGTAGCGCACCTCGTCCAGACACGACTTCTCGTCCGCGGTCACGAAGGTGGCGACGCCGGACTTGGTGGCGTGGCTGGTCGCGCCGCCCAGCTGCTCGAGGGTGACGTCCTCTCCCGTCACGGTCTTCACCACGTCCGGTCCGGTGATGAACATGTTGCTGATCTCGCGGACCATGAAGATGAAGTCCGTCATGGCCGGGCTGTACACGGCGCCGCCGGCGCACGGACCCAGGATGGCGCTGATCTGGGGGACGACCCCCGACGCGGCGACGTTGCGGAGGAAGATGCCGCCGTAGGCGGCGAGCGAGACCACACCCTCCTGGATGCGCGCCCCGGCACCGTCGTTCAGACCGATCATGGGGACGCCCACCGAGGCGGACAGGTCCATGATCTTGTGGATCTTCTCGGCGAAGACCTCACCGAGCGCCCCGCCGAAGACGGTGAAGTCCTGGCTGAACACGCCGACCCGGCGCCCGTCGACGGTGCCGAAGCCGGTGATCACCCCGTCGGTGTAGGGCCGGTTGTCGTCGAGACCCGAGCCGTGGGCCCGGTGGCGGGCGAGCATGTCCAGCTCCTGAAAGGAGCCCTCGTCGAGGAGGTAGTCGATCCGCTCGCGCGCCGTCATCTTGCCCTGGGCGTGCTGGCGCTCCACCGCCCGGGCCGATCCAGCGTGCCTGGCCTCCTCCCGGCGAGCGGCGAGCTCCTCCAGGCGCTGGGTCATCGAATGCTCAGCCATGCCCGGCAGGCTACAAGCGCGAGTCTGGGCCGTGCCCATCGAGCCGGCCCCGTCTTCCTGGCGCTTTCCGCCCCCTGGCAGCGCCCGCGCTCGTCACCGACGCGTCGGGCGGCGCGCTCAGGTCGACGACATCGTCGCCGTCGGCGCCGACCTGGAGCCCGGCACCCTTCTGGCGGCGTACCGGAACGGGCTGTTCCCCATGCCGCTCGACATTCCGGGCCGGGCGCCGGCCATGGGGTGGTGGTCACCGGACCCGAGGGCGATCGTGCCTCTCGACGGCCTGCGCGTGAGCCGCTCGCTGGCTCGGTCCTGCCGACGTTTCGAGGTGCGCGTGAACACCTCCTTCGAAGCCGTGGCTCGGGCCTGCGCCGACCCCGACCGGCCCGGGCGGTGGATCACGCCGGAGATCTCGGCCGCGTACCTCCGCCTCCACCAGCTCGGCTGGGTCCACAGCGTCGAGGCGTGGGTCCCCGACGAGGGGCCCGACGGCGAGGACCTGCTGGCGGGGGGACTCTACGGCGTCGCCATCGGGGGCTTCTTCGCCGGCGAGTCGATGTTCCACCACCGCAGCGACGCCTCCAAGGTGGCGCTGGTCGCGCTGGTCGAGGAGCTGGCCACGGGCGGAGCCACGCTGCTGGATGTGCAGTGGCGGACGCCACACCTCGCCAGCCTGGGCGCAGTCGAGATAGACCGCGAGCGCTACCTCGCCCTGCTGGCCGAGGCTATGGCCGGACCCCTGCCGCCGGTGTTCGGAGGACCGTAGATCAGCGCCGGGAGGCGAGCGACTCCGCCCGCCGGCGGAGGTCCTCTGCGTCGAGCCGGCGACACAGCGGCGCGAACTCGGGCGCGGGCCCGTGCCAGCGCAGGCTGTCGACGCCGCTGAGCAGCGACGGGTCGACGCGCAGGGTGGCCAGGTCGCGGAACAGCAGGGCCAGGTCGCGCTGCTCGGCCAGGGTGCTGGCCAGGGCGGTGCCACCCCGAACCGTGATGTCCCACCGGAGCGCCAGCTCGGGCACGTCTTCCAGGTGGCCGTAGCGGGCCAGGACGGCCGCCGTGGACTTGGCGCCCCACCCGGGCAGTCCCGGGTAGCCGTCGGAGGAGTCTCCGACCAGCGCCAGGTAGTCGGGGATCGACCGTGGAGCGACCCCGAACTTGTCCACGACACCATCCTCGTCGACGAGCAGCGGACCGGTCTCCCGGCGACGGCGATCGAGCTGGACGACGCGCTGGCCCACGACGCACTGCGCCAGGTCCTTGTCGGGGGTGCAGATCAGGACCTGCTCGACCGAGACATCCTCGGCGGCGACGGCGGCCGCCGAGGCGAGGGCGTCGTCGGCCTCGAGGTCGACCATCGGCCACACCACCACCCCGAGGGCCGAGATGGCGTCCTCGACGAGGGGGAACTGGGCCAGCAGCTCGGGTGGGACACCGGCGCTCGACTTGTAGGCCGGCCACATCTCGTTGCGGAAGGACTCGATCACGTGATCGGTCGCCACACCCAGGTGCGTGGCTCCGTCGGCGAGCAACGCCAGCAGGGTGGCGATCACGCCCCGGGTCGCGGCAACCTCGACACCCGTCTCGTCGATGTGGGACGGCTGGCCGAAGTGGTGACGGAACAGCTCGTAGGTGCCGTCCACCAGATGGACTCTCACCGGAGCGCTCCGCCGGGCGGGACCGCTACTCCTCGACCAGCTCGATGAGGGTCCCGAATGCCGTCTTGGGATGGACGAAGGCCACGGTCGTGCCGCGCGACCCCGGTCTGGGCTCGTCGTCGATCACCTGGCCGCCCGCGTCCTTCACCGCCTGGAGGGCCGTCGCGCAGTCATCCACCCGGTAGCCGACGTGGTGGAGGCCCTCGCCCTTTCGCTGCAGGTACTTCGCCACCGTCGAGTCCTCGCTGGTGGGAGTGATGAGCTGGATGTAGGAGTCGGCCACCTTGAGCAGGGCCTCTTCCACGCCGTCGGACTCCACCCGTTCGCGGTGGGCCACGACGGCGCCGAACGTGGACCCGTAGTAGTCGATGGCCGCGCCCAGGTCGTGGACGGCGATGGCGACGTGGTCGATCTCGGTGAGCAGGGAGCCACCGGATCCGGTGACGCTCACGTGCCGTGCCTCCGGAACAGCGTGATCCGGTCCTCGCCGATCCTCGCCCGCGTCTCGGGGTCGTCGATCCCGAGACCCTCCGACGGGGCCAGGCAGAGCACGCCGACCTTTCCCTCGTGGAGGTTGTGGTGCACCAGCCGGGTGGCCTCGCCGACCTCGGTCAGTGGATGCACCGTGGACAGGATGGGCTGGATCATGCCTTTGGCCAGGAGGTCGTTGGCCTCCCATGCCTCCCGGTAGTTGGCGAAGTGGCTGGACTTGATGCTCTTGAGCTTCATCCACAGGTGGCGGTTGTCGTACTCGATCATGTAGCCGGAGGTCGCGGCGCAGGTCATGATGAGGCCGCCTCGCTTGGCCACGAAGACCGACGCTCCCATCGTCGAGCGACCCGGGTGCTCGAAGACGATGTCGGGATCCTCTCCCACCAGGCCCCGCACGTCCTTTCCGAACCTTCGCCACTCCCGCTCGTCCTGGGTGTGCTCGTCGGACCAGAACTTGTAGCCGGCGGCCTTGCGGTCGATGACCGCCGCGCAGCCGAGCTCCTCGAGCAGCTTCACCTTGTCGGCCGAGCTGACGACTCCAACCGGTATTCCCCCACCGTTCAGCACGTACTGCACCGCGTAGCCGCCGAGGCCTCCCGTCGCCCCCCAGATGAGCACGGTGTCACCCTGCTTCATGTTGGCGCCGTGATGGCTCACGAGCATGCGGTAGGAGGTCGAGTTGCACAGGGCGTTGCAGGCCGCCTCCTCCCAGCTGAGGTGGGCCGGCTTGGGCATGAGCTGGTTGGCCTTCACCGTCGTGAGATCGGCGAGTCCGCCGAAGTTGGACTCGAACCCCCAGATGCGCTGGTTGTCGGCCAGCATGGCGTCGTCATGGGCGGAGGGATCCTGGTCGTCGATGTAGTTGCAGTGGATGGTGACCCGGTCGCCGGGCTTCCACTTGCGCACCGCCGACCCCACTCGCAGCACCACCCCGGAGGCGTCCGAGCCCACAACGTGATAGGGCAGGTCGTGACGGGCACCCCAGCGGCTCTCGCGACCCAGCCGCTCGAGGAACAAGAAGGTGGGCAGCGGCTCGAAGATGGACGTCCACACGGTGTTGAAGTTGATGGCGCTGGCCATCACGGCGACGTAAGCCTCGTCGGGGGCCAGCTCGGGGACGGCCACCTCGTCCACGTGGAGCGACCGCCGTGGATCCTTGTCGGCCGACTCCATCCCCTCGAACATGGCGGTCTCCGACTTGCGGACCACCGCGGCTCGGTAGGACTCGGGAATGGGCAGAGCAGCCAGCTGGTCACCGGGGGCTCCGGCCTGGATGGCCTCGAGGATGTCTCGCATGGGCGCCCAACTTACTCGCCGGTAGCGACGACCTACACTGTGGCGCCGAAGCGGTCTTGGAGGTCATCGATGCCTGGTTCCGTAATCGTCGCAGGTGCCCGCACGCCGATCGGTCGGCTGTCGGGCGCCCTGAACGGCTTCAGCGCCATGGACCTGGGCGGGTTCGCCATCACCGCCGCCCTGCAGCGGGCCGGCGTTGCGCCCGAGCAGGTCGACTACGTCCTGATGGGACAGGTCCTACAGGCGGGTCAGGGCCAGATCACGGCCCGGCAGGCGGCGGTGAAGGCCGGGATCCCGATGACCGTGCCGGCCATGACGGTGAACAAGGTGTGCCTCTCCGGGCTCAACTCCATCTACCTCGCCGACCAGATGATCGCCGCCGGCGAGGCCGAGATCGTCGTGGCCGGAGGCATGGAGTCCATGACCAAGGCGCCGTATCTGCTTCCCGAGGCCCGAGCCGGCTACCGCATGGGAGACGCCACCCTGGTCGACTCGATGATGTTCGACGGGCTGTTCTGTGCCTTCGACGTGTGCGCCATGGGCGCCGGCACCGAGAAGTACAGCCGGGCCGCCAGCATTCCCCGCGACCGCCAGGACGCCCTCGCCGCCGCCTCGCACGAGCGCGCCGCCGCTGCCATCAAGGACGGCCGCTTCGCCGACGAGATCGTTCCCGTGTCGGTGCCCCAGCGCAAGGGCGACCCCGTCGTGATCGACACCGACGAAGGTGTGCGTCCGGGCACGACGACCGAGTCGCTGGGCAAGCTGCGCCCCGCCTTCGACGGCGATGGCACGATCACCGCGGGGAACGCCAGCCAGATCTCCGACGGCGGTGCCGCCGTGGTGGTGATGTCTCGGGCCAAGGCCGACGAGCTCGGTGCGAGGCCCCTGGGCGAGATCGTGAGCTATGGCATGGTGGCCGGGCCCGATCCGTCGTTGTTGACCCAGCCGTCCCGGGCCACCCGTCAGGCGCTCGACAAGGCCGGCCGCCAGGTCGGCGACGTCGACCTCTTCGAGTTCAACGAGGCCTTCGCCGCCGTCGGTCTGGCGTCGATGGACGACCTGGGCATCACCGACGAGGTGACCAACGTCAACGGCGGGGCCATCGCCCTCGGGCACCCCATCGGGATGTCGGGGACCCGACTGGCCCTGACGCTGCTGACCGAGCTGGGCCGCCGCGGTGGCGGCCTCGGCGCCGCCGCCCTCTGCGGGGGCGGGGGGCAGGGCGACGCCCTGCTGGTCCAGGCCTCGCGCTGAGGCCAGCGGCCGGCGCCATCACCCGAGACTCGAGCCGGTCAGGCGTCCACGTCGCGGCGCCCTTCGAGGGCCCGGCCCAGGGTCAGCTCGTCGGCATACTCCAGATCGCCTCCGACGGGCAGACCGCTGGCGATCCGCGTCACCCGTATGCCGAGGGGCCGGAGCAGCTTGGCCAGGTACATGGCCGTCGCCTCGCCCTCGAGGTTGGGGTTGGTGCACAGGATCGTCTCGGCGATGCCCTCCGGCTCGATCCGCGCCAGCAGCTCGCGCACCCGTAGCTGATCGGGGCCGATCCCTTCGATGGGATTGATGGCGCCCTGGAGGACGTGGTAGCGGCCCCGGAACTCGCCCGTCTTCTCCACGGCCACGATGTCTCTCGGATCCTCCACCACACAGACCAGCGACGGATCCCGTCGGGGGTCGGTGCAGAGGGCGCAGAGCTCCGCCTCGGCCACGTTGAAGCAACGGGTGCAGAGCGAGGTGCGCTCCTTCACCTCCGAGACGGCGCGGGCGAGGCGGAAGGCCTCCTCCTTGTCCACCTTGAGCAGGTGGAAGGCGATGCGCTGGGCAGACTTGGGTCCGACGCCAGGGAGTCGTCCCAGCTCGTCGATCAGGTCCTGGACGGGGCCGGCGTACACGGCAGGGAGTGGTCCTGGCTACCCGTCAACGGTCCGAGCCGGGGGGTGCCGCCGTCATGCCCGGCACCTCCTGGGCGCCCGGGAAGGTCTGCAGCAGGCGGGCCTCCACCGAGGTCGACCCCGGCGGCGCGTCGGTGAGCTCGTCCGGATCGGGGGGGTCGTCCGCGATCGTCTGGGGGGCCGTCTGGGTGCCAGAAAGTGAGGGCGAATCGTCGTCCACCACCAGGCGCAGCCTGATCGGCACCCCGAAGTGGGCCCGCAGCGCCGCCTCCACGTCGGTCCGGCACTCCTCGCTGTAGGACCGGTGGGTCTCGTCGGGCAGAGCGAAGGTGGCGACCCCGTCCTGGGCGGCGACGAACCGCCCCGCCCGGAACCGGGCGCGCGCCCTGCCCTTGAGGCCCGAGAGCACGGAGTCTCCCCAGGCCTTCACCAGCTCGTCCCGGTCGGGCTGGCCGGCGGCGGGGTCAGCCGGGGACTGGGCGGCCGTGGGCTCGGGCGGCGATGCCCCCGGGCTGGCGGCGCGGTCGGCGCCTGGAGCAGGCGGCGCCGTGGTCGGGCCACCCGCCGGGCCCCCGGACGAGCGTCCTTGGCGGCGGACCGCCCCGAGCGCTGCCCTGCTGCCGGGGTCGCCCCGCTCGGCGGCCGGTGGCGTCGCGGGCGTGGGTGGCTCCGGCTCGGGCTGACGTCGCGCCCCCGGGCTGCCTCCACCCGCCGGAGGGGCGGGACCTCCGCTCGACAGCCGGCGCTCTAGACCCTCGATCCGCTCGAGGAGCGCCTCCGGGGAGTGGTCGGCGTCGGGCCGGGCGAGCCGCACCAGCGCCACCTCGAGGGTGGCGCGGGGGTCGAGGGCGTCGCGCATGTCCACCAGCGCCTGACCAACCAGCTCGACGCCCCGCACGAGGGCGGCCGGTCCGAGCTGTCTGGCCTGCTCGTCGACCCGCTGGCGGGCGTCGTCGGTGAGCGGGACGAGCTTGGGGGCCATCGTGGCCAGGAACCCCCATCGCAGATGCTCGACCAGCTCGGCCGCCAGGCGCTGGGCGTCCCAACCGGCGGCGCAGGCCTCGGCCACGGCGACCAGGGCCCGCCCCGCGTCGCGCTCGGTGATGGCCTCGACCAGCTCGTCGAGCACGGCGACTCCGTCCTCGACGGCCCCGGCGGCGGCGATCTGGTCGAGCACCGAGAGGGCGTCACGAGCCGACCCGTTGCCCCGCCGGACGGCGAGGTCGACCGCCTCCGACGGCAGATCGAGACCGGCGTCGTCCTGGACGTGACGGACGAGGTCCGCCAGGGCGGCGCCGCTCAGCAGGCGGAACTCGAAATGCTGGGTCCGGCTCCGGATGGTCGGCAGCACCTTCTGAGGGTCCGTCGTCGCCAGCACGAACACCACGTGACCCGGGGGCTCCTCGAGCGTCTTGAGCAGGGCGTTCGAGGCGGCCGTCGAGAGCATGTGGACTTCGTCGACGATGTAGACCTTCCAGCGACCGGGCGTGCCCAGAGCCGCCCGGGCCACCAGGTCCCGCATGGCCTCGACGCCGTTGTTCGACGCCGCGTCGAGCTCGTGGACGTCGAACGACGAGCCGAGAGCGACCTGCCGACAGGAGTCGCACGTCCCGCAGGGCTCACCGTCGCGCTGGTTGGGGCAGTTGAGAACCTTGGCCAGGATACGCGCCGTCGAGGTCTTGCCGGTCCCGCGTGGTCCACTGAACAGGTAGGCGTGGGCGACGCGGTCGTCGCGCGCCGCGTTGCGGAGCGCTCTCGTGACGTGGTCCTGGCCCTTCACCTCGTCGAAGCGCTGAGGACGGTAACGCCGGTAGAGAGACTGATAGGACTGGTCGGCCACGGCCGACCAGACTACCGGCGACCTACGCCAGCTCCTCCGGATGTCGAAGGTCGCCGGCAGCCGCGGTCCCGGCGACGACGGGCGGTCGCTCGGTGCGGCAGCCAGGCTGACTGCGGCACACGAGAGGGCCCGCTGAGAGCTGCTGCCTTCCGGCCCTGACTCGGTTCACGGGATCCCGTTGCGCAGGACCCGGCCACCGCACGGAACGACCTCGCCTGGGCCGAAGATACCCTGACGCCCGGAGGGGTGCGAGAGCGGCCGAATCGGCACGACTGGAAATCGTGTGTCGGGCAACCGACCGTGGGTTCGAATCCCATCCCCTCCGCCAAGAGCCAGGAGAGGTGCAGGGGTCGCGCAGACCCGCCGCGCTAGGAGCGTTCGATCACCGGCCGGACGGCCCCAGCACCGCCCGAACAGCTCGAACCGCCCCCCGCTGGGATGGGCACTCACATGTGGGTCATGAGTTCGACGGGCAGGCGGCGATTCCTTCCGGAGTGACCTGGCCACGGGGGGGCTGGGCCTTCGGGGTGCCGGATACCGTGGCCGCCGTGGCCAGCGCATCTCCACCCAACCGGCTTCACTCCCTCCCGGGCCCGGCAGCCGACGAGGAAGCCATGGCGCTGGCACTGGACGAGGCCCGGGCGGCCGTCTCCCACGGCGACGTGCCCGTCGGGGCGGTGGCGGTGGCGTCCGGCCTGGTGCTGAGCCGGCGGCACAACGAGCGGGAGCTCCAGGGAGACCCCACCGCCCACGCCGAGATCCTCGCCCTGCAGGACGCAGCCAGGGCGCTCGGCGGGTGGCGCCTTGATTCGGTGAGCCTGGTCGTGAGCCTCGAGCCCTGCCCGATGTGTGCCGGCGCCCTGGTCGCGGCCCGTGTGGCCCGGCTGGTCTTCGGTGCCGCCGACCCCAAGGCCGGTGCCTGCGGGTCTCTCTACAACCTCTGCGTCGATCCGCGTCTCAATCACGAGGTCGAGGTCGTGCCCGGCGTCCGGTCCGAGGAGAGCACGGGCCTACTGACGTCGTTCTTCGCCGATCGGCGGAGTCGCTAACCTCACTCCCGGAGGGATGCGAGAGCGGCCGAATCGGACGGTCTCGAAAACCGTTGTGTCCTCGTGGCACCGTGGGTTCGAATCCCACTCCCTCCGCTCATCGAACGCGTCACCCCCACCAGAACGAGGCCGCGATCACGCCGTACAGCCCGACGAGGGTG
>JBPYEZ010000074.1:0-4218 GCA_051984395.1 Acidimicrobiales bacterium
ACGGCTCCTCCACGAACGGGGCCACCAGCTCATGGAAGCGGCCCACGCCCTCCACCCCCTCGGGCACACGCTCCTTGGCCAGGCGGCTGCCCTCACCGTCCTCTACGTAGAGGTCGTGGTGAGCTTCGGACCAGTCATGGCCCACGAACACCCTTGCCATCTCCACCTCCTGATCGCCACCAGACACACAGTTGAGCCCGAGGCGACCAGCGGCTTCCTAATGGTTCAGTGCTCGGAGCACGTCATCCCACCAGTCGTCAAAGTCCGCCTCACCGACCAGCAGGGGCACGATCTAGAACTAGGGCTCAAGCCCGGGCGCTCAGAGTGCTCACCTGCTGGCGGCTCGGGACCAGCCTCCCTCCGTCACCAAGTGAGGTGGTCGACCCCCATTAGGCGCCCCGTGCGGCACGGCGGGTATAGGCGGGCACCTCGAGCAGGGGCGGGAGATCCGCGGACGAGACGGTCCGCTCGTCGGCGCCGGGAACGACGAGGGTTGCCGAAGAGCGCCCTCGAGCCGGCACCCCGGCCCGATCGAGCGCGACCTGGACGATGGCGACCGCTTGGGGTGCCAGCTCGGAGACGGGCCGGTTGCGGTGGGCGCGGGTGCCCAGGTCGACCTCGGCGATCGAGTCCGGTCCGAACCGGGACGCCACGTCCGCCAGCAGTCCGAGCTCCACTCCGTAGCCCTGGGGAAACGGGAGACGCTCGAGCACCTCCCGCGGCGCCGCGCACTCTCCGGCGAGTGGTTGGACGACGCCAGCCAGGTGAGGGAGCAGCACGGCGATCAGAGGTCTGGCCACGAGCTCGGTCACCCGCCCGCCACCGGTCGCCCGCCCCTCGAGCGGGCGGTCGTAGAAGGCCTTGACGAGAGCCACGTCGTCGCAGGTGAGCACCGGACCCAGCAGCCCGATGACGAAGGAGGGCGCGAAGTTGGTCACGTCGGCGTCGAGAAAGGCGACCACGTCGCCCTCGCTGGCGAACACCGCGCTCCACAGCGCCTGGCCCTTGCCCGCCTCCTCCCCGAGGTCGCCGAGCACGTCGGCGGCCCGGACCACTCTGGCCCCCGCCGACCGGGCCACCTCGGCGGTGCCGTCGGTCGAGCCGTCGTCGACCACGAGGACCTCGTCGAGGAGACCGGACGCCGCCACCGGACCGCTCAGGAGCGCCCCCAGGATCGGGCCGATGGTCGCCGACTCGTCGCGCGCCGGCAGGCAGACCGAGACCAGCCGACCCCGCTTGGCGGCGGCGAGGGACTCGAGGGAGAAGTCGCCATGGTGGAAGGCCCGTGACCGGCCGGGAGCCATGGGGCCATCATTCACCACCAGGGACCCCTCCGCCGTCACTGACCTGGGTAACCGCTTTGACGGCCCGGCGCCGGTCGATCACTATTGACTCAGCCATTCATCCAGAGCGGTCGAGGGACCGGGCCCTATGACGCCGCGACAACCAGCGTCCACCCGCCACGGAGCGGGGGCGCCAGGTGCCAATGCCCGAGCGATGAGGAGGAGTTGTGGCGTTCATCGAAGGCCTCCGCTGCCGGGAGTGCGCGCACGTGTACCCGGCCGAGGCTCTGCACGTCTGTGACTACTGTTTCGGACCCCTCGAGGTCACCTACGACTACGAGGCCATCGCCCAGCACGTGAGCGCCGGCAGCATCGCTGCCGGACCCGACACGATCTGGCGCTATGCCGACCTGCTGCCGGTCGAGGCCGAGGCGCCGTCGGTGGACCTCGGGGCCGGCTTCACCCCGCTGGTCAGAGCCGACCGCCTGGCCGCCGAGCTGGGGCTCGGGGAGCTGTGGATCAAGAACGACACGGTGAACCCGACCGGCTCGTTCAAGGACCGGGTCGTGTCGGTGGCGCTCACCAAGGCCCGCCAGCTGGGCTTCAAGGTGGCGGCCTGCGCCTCGACCGGGAACCTCGCCAACGCCGTGGCCGCCCACGCCGCCCGGGCGGGCATGGAGTCGTTCGTGTTCATCCCCCACGATCTCGAGCTGGCGAAGGTCGTCACCACCGCCGTCTACGGCGGCCATCTCATCGCCGTCGAGGGGAACTACGACGACGTGAACCGGCTGTGCGCGGAGCTCACGGCCGAGCACCCCTCGTGGGCCTTCGTCAACGTCAACGTGCGCACCTACTACGCCGAGGGATCGAAGACACTCGCCTTCGAGGTGGCCGAGCAGCTGGGTTGGGAGGCCCCCGACCACGTGGTGGTGCCTGTCGGCTCCGGCAGCCAGCTGACCAAGATCCACAAGGGCTTCCAGGAGCTGGGCCAGGTGGGCCTGCTCCCCGAGGCGCCCGAGGTGCGCATCTCCGGGGCCCAGGCCACGGGGTGCGCTCCCGTGGCGACCGCCTTCGCCGACGGGGTGGACCACATCCGTCCCGTCCGGCCGTCGACGATCGCCAAGTCGCTGGCCATCGGCAACCCGGCGGACGGTTGGTACGCCCTGGACACGGTGCGCTCGACCGGCGGCGCCCTCGACGCCGTCACCGACGAGGAGATCGTCGAGGGCATCTCGCTGCTGGCTCGCACCGAGGGGATCTTCGCCGAGACGGCGGGCGGCGTGACCGTGGCCACCCTGGCCAAGCTGGGGGCGGCGGGCGTGGTTCGCTCCGACGAGCGGGTGGTCGCCTACGTCACCGGTCACGGATTGAAGACGGTCGACGCGGTCACGCCCCACGTCGGCCCCGGCGCGACCATCGCCCCGTCGATCGACGCCTTCGCCGAGGCGCTGGCCGACCTCGAGCAGGCCGACCGGCCGTGAGCGTGGCCGTCCGGGTGCCGACCCAGCTGCGCACCCTCACCAACGGAGCCGGCGAGGTCGGGGTCGAGGGCTCCACCGTGGGCGAGGTCCTGAAGGCCCTCGACGCCTCATACCCGGGCTTCGCCGGGCGTCTCTTCGACGACACGGGGAAGCTGCGCCGGTTCGTGAACGTGTTCCTGGCCGACGAGGATGTCCGCTTCCTGCAGGGCCTGGAGACTCCCGTGCCCGACGGTGAGACCCTGTCCATCGTCCCCGCCGTCGCCGGAGGCTGACCGGCCGTCGCGCGGAGGCTGACCGGCCGTCGCGCCCGAGGTTGGGCGGAACGGCGGCCCCGAGCCGAGCCGATCCCGCGCCCCGGCACCTCGTGTCGGTGCAGGCCCGGGCCGTCAGGGGGCCCGGTTGCAGAACGGGCTCGTGCGTGGTTTGCTGTTAGCAGTCAAGGGACGAGAGTGCTAACGGTCCACCCATTGGAGGGAACCACGAGATGCCCAAGTTGATCGCCTTCGACGAGCATGCCCGCCGGCAGCTCGAGAGCGGCATGAACCAGCTGGCCGACGCGGTCCGGGTCACCCTGGGCCCCAAGGGCCGCAACGTCGTGCTGGACAAGAAGTGGGGAGCGCCGACGATCACCAACGACGGCGTGTCCATCGCCAAGGAGATCGAGCTGGAGGACCCCTACGAGAAGATCGGGGCCGAGCTCGTCAAGGAGGTGGCCAAGAAGACCGACGACGTCGCCGGTGACGGCACCACCACGGCGACCGTCCTGGCCTGGTCCATGGTGCACGAGGGCCTTCGCAACGTCGCCGCCGGGGCCAACCCGATGTCGCTCAAGCGGGGGATCGAGGCCGCCGTGGAGGCCGCCGTCTCCTCGCTCAAGTCCTCCGCCAACGAGATCGACTCGAAGGACCAGATCGCCCAGGTGGCGGCCATCTCGGCCGCCGACCCCGAGATCGGCGGGATGATCTCCGAGGCGATCGACAAGGTCGGCAAGGACGGCGTGATCACCGTCGAGGAGTCCCAGACCTTCGGCATGGAGATGGACCTGGTCGAGGGCATGCGCTTCGACAAGGGCTACATCTCGCCGTACTTCGTCACCGACCCCGAGCGCATGGAGGCCGGCCTCGAGGACGCCTACATCCTGCTCGTCGGCTCCAAGATCTCGGCAGTCCGGGACCTGCTCCCGGTGCTGGAGAAGGTCATGCAGTCCGGGCGTCCGCTGGTCATCATCGCCGAGGACGTCGAGGGCGAGGCCCTCGCCACCCTGGTCGTCAACAAGATCCGGGGGACGTTCAAGAGCGCGGCCGTCAAGGCTCCCGGGTTCGGCGACCGCCGCAAGGCGATGCTCCAGGACATGGCCATCCTCACCGGCGGCCAGGTCATCACCGAGGAGGTGGGCCTCAAGCTCGAGAACGTCACCCTCGACCTGCTGGGCAAGGCCCGCAAGGTGGTCGTCA
>JBPYEZ010000075.1:0-3376 GCA_051984395.1 Acidimicrobiales bacterium
CCACCGTGCCCTGGACGATGTCGCCGTCGTCGAACTCGACGATCGTGCCGGCGATGGCGTCCTCGAGCGACATGCCGCCCAGGTCGTCGTCGACGACCTGCCTCGGGGTGTACTTACCGGCCTCGTCGAAGGTGCCCATCTGGGCACCGCCTTCGTTCGAAGGCGCCCCCTGAGCGCCGGCGTCGTCGGGGGATTTCACCGCGGGCTCCGGTGCCGCGGGAGAAGCGGCGTCAGCTGGTGCGGAGCTCGTGGCACGCTGATTGGACATCTCGATTGGTAGCCTTCTTTCCGGGCGAGGCTCCCGCGGCAGTGATGCGGCAGGATGCACGTGGCGCTCCACCTCCCTCGAGCCCATTCGCTCGGCCCGGAGGCGGCGAACCACCAGGACAGAATTTTACCACCAGGCCTCCTCTGTTCCGGGCGACGCCGGTGCCGAGCGCGATCCAGGGCGTCGTTGGGCCACCACCAGCAACTCCGGGTGGTCCAGGTCGGGAGACCGGCGGGCGTACCGACCCGGCCCGACCGACCAGACGTGGCGCACCTCGAGACCGGCCCGGCTGCACAGGAGCCGCAGCTCGCGAGGGGTGAAGCAGGTCGTCCACAAGTCCAGGTCCGCCTCGCCGCCCCGGTGGTCGCGCACCGTCGCCACCTCGTGGTTGACGCCCAGATCGGCGTCGAAGGCGTCACCCTGCTCGAGGTAGCGGAGCACGAAATAGGCCGAGACCGCCGACAACGCCAACCGCCCACCCACACGCAACGCCCCGGCCATGGCCGCCATTGCCGCCCCTTCGTCGTCCCCGCCTCCGAGCAGGCCGAAGCCCCCCTGGCACAGGCAGATCACGGCGTCCATGCTGGCGGGCCGGACGGCCAGCTGGCGGGCGTCGCCCCTCACGAACGTCGCCCCAGAAGGAGCCTCGTGGCGGGCCAGGTCGACGAACCGCTGCGCGATGTCGACCCCCACCACCTGCAGCCCTTGGCGGGCCAGGGCGTGGCTGTGGCGCCCTGGTCCGCAGCCGACGTCCAGCACCCGCTCGCCGGGCGTGAGAGCGAGGGCCTCGGCGACGAAGCTCACCTCGGACTCCGTGCTCCTGGTGAAGGAGTAGCGCAGGTAGCCGGGCCCGACGATCTCGGCGAGCCGCTCGTAGAAGTGCGGCATGCTGCGAAGCGCCCTACCGGCCTTCAGCCCTTGGCTTCGGCCCAGGTCGATCCCCACGACAGGTTGATGGTGAGGGGCACGCGCAGATCGGCTGCACCCCGCATGGCGGTCGTGGTGAGCTCGGTCGCCCGTTCGCGCTCGGCGGGCGGCACCTCCAGGATCACCTCGTCGTGAACCTGGAGGATGAGGCGGCTGGCCAGGGCCTCCCGCTCGAGTGCGGTGTCGAGACGGACCAGCGCGACCTTGAAGATGTCGGCCGCCAGGCCCTGGATGCCGGCGTTCATGGCCTGGCGCTCGCCCGCCTGGCGCACCCGGTAGTTCGATGCCGCGAGCTCGGGGATGGGCCGGCGCCGGCCGAACAGTGTCTGGGTGTAGCCCTTGGTGCGGGCCTCGGCCACCGTCGCGTCCATGTAGGCCCGCACGTTGGGAAAGGCCTCGAAGTAGGCGGCCAGGATGATCGCCGCCTCCTCCACGTCGATGCCCAGCCGCTGCGACAGCCCGTAGGCCTCCATGCCGTACGCCAGGCCGTAGGAGACCATCTTGGCCTTCGAGCGCTGGGAGAGCGTCACCTCCTCCGGCTCGACGCCGAAGATCCGAGCGGCGGTGGCGTTGTGGATGTCCTGGTCGAAGTCGAAGGCCTCGATCAGGCCGGGGTCGTCGGCCAGGTGGGCGATGACCCGGAGCTCGATCTGGTTGTAGTCGGCGATGAGCAGCGAGCAGCCCTCGGCGGGGATGAAGGCCCGGCGTAGCCGGCGCCCCTCCTCGCTGCGGATGGGGATGTTGTGCAGGTTGGGCTGGTCCGAGGACAAGCGACCGGTCCGCGCCACGGTCTGGTTGAAGCTGGCGTGGATGCGCCCGTCGCCGGCGACCTCGGCCAGCAGGCTGTCGCCGTAGGTCGAGCGCAGCTTCTCCATCTCCCGGTACCGCAGGAGGGCGTCGATGACCGGGTGCTCCCCCCGGAGCCGCTCCAGCGAGGCGGCGTCGGTGGAGTACCCGGTCTTGGTCTTCTTCTGTGGCGCCAGTCCGAGCTTGTCGAACAGGACGGTGCGCAGCTGCTGGGTCGAGTTGACCCGGAACTCCATGCCCGCCAGGTCCTGGATCTCGCCGTCGAGGCGCTCGACCTCGTCGGTCAGGGTCCGCACGACCGTCGTCAGGTAGTCGACGTCGACCCGGACGCCAACCACCTCCATGCGGGCCAGGACGCGCACCAACGGGAGCTCCACCTCGTCGTGGAGCAGCGACAGGCCCCGCGCCGTGAGGGCGGCGCTCAGCGCAGGGGCCAGGCGGGCGACGGCGGCCGCCCGCCGACCGGTCTCCTCGGCGGGGTCGCTCGCCGTGCCCTCGAGGTCCAGCTGGCCGGCGGGCGGGGCCGCCGGCGACCGGACGTCGACGCCTGCATAGCGGGCGGCCAGCTCCTCGAGCGGGTAGGTGCTCTCACCCGGCTCGACCAGGTAGGCCGCCACGGCGGTGTCGAGCTCGAGGCCGGCGATGTCCACGCCCAGCGGGGTCAGGGCCCGCATGAGCTCCTTGGCCCGGTGGGCCACGGTCGGGACGCCGTCGGGGCCGACGAGGCGGGCGAGAGCCCCGGTGACCTCGGCCGCCTCGAGCGTGGCAGCCGGGATCCAGACGACCTCTTCCGGCGGGCGCTCGGGAGGATCGCCCCCGTCGTCCGCCGGCGAGGTTGTCGACGCCGCCGCGAGGGCCAGACCGAGAATGGACGACCGGCCGGGCTGACCCTCCCATGCCGGTTCGACGACGACTGCGCCACCGCGGTCGAAGAGCGCGGAGAGGGCCGCCGACGCGTCGCTCGGCGCCGCGGCGGTGCGAACCTCGATCTCGAAGGGCTGGGCGCCGACGGGGCCGCTCAGGGCCTCCCCTTGCGGACCCAGCGCCTCCACCAGGCGGTCCCAGAGCGTGCGGAACTCGAGGAAGGCGAACAGCCGGCGGACCTCTTCGGGATCCCATCCCCCCATGGACAGCTTGTCCAGATCGACATCCAGGGACAGGTCGCGCACCAACGGGATGACCTCGAGATTGCGCCGCACCTGAGCCTCGTGATCGGCCAGCGCCTGCCGGAGCTTGGGCGTGGCCCGATCCACGTTGGCGAAGACCCCGTCGAGATCGCCGTAGTCATTCACCAACCGGGCCGCCGTCTTCTCCCCGACACCAGGGACGCCCGGCAGGTTGTCAGAGGGATCTCCGCGCAGGGAGGCATAGGCG
>JBPYEZ010000076.1:0-9232 GCA_051984395.1 Acidimicrobiales bacterium
TGGCGGCCAACACCGCCTTCGGCGGCCTGCCGAACCTCGCCGCGATCCTCGGCCGTGACAACCTCATTCCCCACGTCTTCCGGCTCCAGGGCGAGCGGCAGGTCTACCGCTACGGCATCGTGGCTCTTGCCGTCCTGGCCGCCGTCCTGCTGATCGGCGTGAACGGCAACACCAACTCGCTCATCCCGCTGTTCGCCATCGGCGTGTTCACTGGTTTCACCCTCTCGCAGTCGGGGTTGGTCCGTCACTGGCACAAAGAACGGCCCCCAGGATGGCGATACCGGGCTGCGCTCAACGGGTCGGGCGCCATCCTCACGGGGGCGGCGTTGGTGATCTTCCTCGTCACCAAGTTCACCGAGGGCGCCTGGGTGGTCGTGATCGCCATTCCCGTGCTCATCTATCTGTTCCGCCGCGTGTACGCCTACTACCAGGAGGCGGGGCGGGCGCTCGGTCTCGGGTCGACGCCACCGCGGCCGACCGAGGAGAAGACCCTCGTGGTCGTCACTGTGAACGCCGTCTCCAAGCTGGCTGCCGACGCCCTGGGACTTGCCGACTCCCTCGGGGACAAGGTCGTGGCCCTGACGGTGCAGCCGGACGAGGAGCACGCATCCCGGTTCAAGGAGGACTGGTCGCGATGGGACCCAGGTGTCGAGCTGGTGTGCCTGGAGCCCGGCAACCGGTCGGTGGCCGGGCCCATCATCTCGTACGTCTGCTCGGTCGAGGTGCAGCGCCAGGGCCGGGTGGTCGTGCTCATCCCCGAGATCGAGCCGGACAAGTGGCGCCACCAGCTTCTCCAGAACCAGCGCGGCACGATACTGGCGAACCGTCTCCGTCGGCGCACGGACGTCGTGGTGGCGCGTCTGCCGTTGCGACTCCACGAAGACTCATGACCCAGCGAGGCGCAGGACGCTCCCGCCGGCCACCGTCCGCGCCGAGTTGGTGTCCTGGGCGAAGCCGTCACCGTCGAGGCGAACCGTGGTGTTGTCGCAGCCGCCGTCGCTTCTCGCCTGGTATGTCACCGCGAGGGCGTCGGGCGCGGCCTGCCGGCCGCTCACGGTAACGGCGCGTAGCCTGCTCCACCGAACGCTCACCGTGGGATCGTCGCAGTTGGCGAAGACCTCGGACCACACGACGGGGTCTGCGAGGTGGCCGCCCCGGACGTGCAGATCGCGGATCACGGTCTGCTCGTTCGACGCCAGATCGCGCACGGTCGCCCGCCACGCGTGCGTCCCGTCGGGTCGAGGAGGCGGCGGGGCCCGCCGCACCGACAGCTCGTAGGGGTGGTGCGGTTGCCAAGGAAACAGCCGGGTGTTGGGGTTGCCCTCCCAGCTGGGCAGGTCGGAGAGCGTGCCGTCCAGCTCGCCGCCGCCGGCGTGGTAGCCGCCCCAGTTCACCGCCGGCTGGGGCGACCCGTCGGTCGGAAGCCACTGGAGTCCGGTATGGCCAGCTCCGACGCTGCGCTGGCCGTCGTGGAAGCCCACCTGCAGCGCCCAGAAGTAGAGCCGGGACACGCGGGGAGGAACCGCGATCTCAAGCACGACGGCCACCTCCTCCAGCAGCTCAGGACGGCCGAAGCGCCACCAGAGATGGAAGGACGAGGCTCCGTTGGCCGACGGTGGCGCGCCTCGCACGCGGGGGCGGGAGAACGGCCACGCCACGCCGCGAGGGTAGCGGGCCGGTCGACAACCCGATGGCTCGAAATAACATGCCTGTGATCAAATGGACGCGATGACCTCCGATGTCCTTGCCTCGCCCCAGTCGACCCGACCGGGCGTGCTCGACGACTTCCATCCAGCCGTGCGGGCCTGGTTCGAGCGGCGGTTCCCCGAGGGCCCGACCGAGCCTCAGCGGCGGGGCTGGGCGGAGATCCGCTCGGGGCGGGATACCCTCGTCGCCGCCCCCACCGGATCGGGCAAGACGCTGTCCGGCTTCCTCGTCGCCATCGACGCTCTCTACCGGGCCCACGAACGCGGGGAGGAGGTCACCGGCACGACCCGCGTCGTCTACGTGTCGCCGCTCAAGGCGCTGGCGGTCGACATCCACCAGAACCTCGAGCGCCCGCTGCGCGAGATCGAAGAGACGGCCACCGAGCTGGGCCTGGACGCGCCCTCGCTCACGGTCGCCGTCAGGACCGGCGACACGCCGAGCTCGGCCCGCGCCGCCATGCTCAAGGTGCCGCCGAGCTTCCTCATCACGACCCCGGAGAGCCTGTACCTGCTGCTCACGGCGGAGCGGAGCCGGGAGCTGCTCCGCCACGTCGATAGTCTCATCGTCGACGAGATCCACACGATGGCTCGGGACAAGCGCGGGTCGCACCTCGCCCTCACGATCGAGCGTCTGGAGCACGTGCAGCGCGGGACCCGGCCTCAGCGCGTCGGCCTGTCGGCCACCCAGCGCCCGATCGAGATGATCGGGCGGCTGCTCGTCGGCGTCGGCAACCGCGACCCCGCCTCGATCGTCGACTGCGGACACCAGCGAGATCTCGACCTCGCCCTCGAGCTGCCGGGGACAGAGCTCGGTGCGGCGGCATCGACCGAGCAGCTAGGAGAGGTCCTCGACAGCATCGCCGCTCACGTGCGCGAGCACCGGACCACCCTGGTCTTCGTCAACACCCGCCGCCTGTCCGAGCGGCTGGCTCATCAGCTGGGGGAGCGGCTTGGTCCCGATCAGGTGGCCGCCCATCACGGCAGCCTTTCCCGGGAGCGCCGCCAGCGGGTGGAGGCGCGTCTGCGGGCCGGCGATCTGCGGGCTCTCGTTGCCACCGCCTCCCTCGAGCTGGGCATCGACATCGGTCCTGTGGAGCTCGTCTGCCAGGTCGGCTCACCACGGAGCATCGCCACGTTCCTGCAGCGCGTAGGTCGCTCGAACCACTCCCGAGCCGGTACGCCGTCGGGGCGCCTGTACCCGCTCACCCGTGACGAACTGCTCGAGTGCGCGGCGCTGCTCACCGCCGTGCGGGCTGGGCGACTCGATGCCCTCCAGCCACCGGATGCTCCGCTCGACATCCTCGCCCAGCAGGTCGTGGCCGAGGTGGCAGCCGAGGAGTGGAAGGAGGCGGACCTCCTCGACCTGTTCCGCCACGCCGCGCCCTTCGCGCAGGTGGAGGCGGCGGACTACGAGGCCGTGCTCGACCTCGTCTCGGACGGTGTGCAGACCGGTCGAGGCCGCCGAGGCGCCTATGTGCACCGGGATCGGGTCAACGGCTCGCTGCGCGGCCGCCGAGGTGGTCGTCTCGCCGCCCTGACGAGCGGTGGGGCCATCCCCGAGGTGGGCGACTACCGGGTGCTGCTCGACCCCGACGACACCTTCGTGGGAACGGTCAACGAGGACTTCGCCATCGAGTCGATGGCGGGGGACGTCTTCCTCCTCGGGACCCACTCGTGGCGCGTCCGCCGGGTCGAGCAGGGCGTGGTGCGGGTCGTCGACGCCGAGGGGGTGCACCCCACCATCCCGTTCTGGCTCGGCGAGGCTCCGGCCCGAACAGACGAGCTCTCGGGCGAGGTGTCGGGCCTGCGCCGTTCCGTGGACGAACGGCTGGCGGCGAAGGACAAGGCCGGGGCGGTCACCTACCTCGTCGAGGTGTGCGGGATCAGCGCCGAGGCTGGGATCCAGTTGGTCGAGTACCTCGCTGCCGGGCGCGCCGTCCTGGGCGTCCTGCCCACGACCGACGACGTCGTGTTCGAGCGCTTCTTCGACGAGACCGGCGGCATGCAGCTGGTCGCCCACACGCCCTTCGGCGGGCGGGTCAACCGCGGTCTCGGTCTCGCCTTGCGCAAGCGGTTCTGCGCCACGTTCGACTTCGAGCTCCAGGCCGCCGCCAACGACGACGCCGTCGTGCTGTCGCTCGGTCCCCAGCACAGCTTCCCGCTGGCCGACGCGCCGCGGATGCTGCGGTCGACCACCGTCGAGGGCGTCCTGATCCAGGCCGTCCTCGCCTCGCCCATGTTCACCGCCCGCTGGCGCTGGAACCTCACGCGTTCCCTGTCCGTGCTGCGCTTCCGGGGCGGACGGCGCAACCCGTTGCCCATTCAACGCATGGAGTCCGACGACCTCATGGCGGCCGTCTTTCCGGCGCTGGCCGCGTGCCAGGAGAACGCCGCCGCCGGGCCGGTCCCCATTCCCGATCACGTGCTGGTGCGTCAGACCGTCTACGACTGCCTGCACGAGGCGATGGACATCGACGGCCTGCGCCAGCTCGTGGGTCGTTTGGAGACGGGCGGCGTCCGCGTGCACCTGGTCGAGACGGCCGAGCCGTCGGTTCTCGCCCACGAGATCCTCAACGGGCGGCCCTACACCTTCCTCGACGACGCGCCGCTCGAGGAGCGTCGCACGCGAGCTGTCCAGCTGCGCCGCACCCTGCCCGTGGACGCCAGCGAGCTGGGGCGGCTCGACGAGTCGGCCATCGCCCGGGTGCGAGAGGAGGCCTCGCCCGAGCTGCGGGACGCCGAGGAGCTGCACGACCTGCTCCTCTCGCTCGTCCTGGCCCGGCCCCTGGCCGATCGCGAAGACTGGTTCGAGGAGCTGGCCGGAGCCGGCCGGGCGACGACCGCATCGACGTCCCGCGGAGGCCTCTGGTGCGCCGTCGAGCGACGCCGGGATGTCGAGGCTCTCGTGCCCGAGGCGACGTTCACGCCCGACTTGGCGGTGCCGGCACCCCTGGCCGCCGGCCCGGCTCCCGACGCCGACGAAGCGGCGGCGGCGGCCATCCGGGGCCACCTCGACGTGAGCGGCCCGGTCACCATTGACGACCTGGCCGAGCGGACGGCCTTGTCGGGTGGGACCGTGCGCATCGCCCTCGGCCGCCTCGAGGCCGAAGGCTTCGCCATCCGCGGCTCCTTCGATCCGGCTGCGGGCGACGACGAGCAGTGGTGTGCTCGGCGGCTGCTCACCCGCATCCACTCGTACACCCGGACCCGCCTCCGCCGGGAGATCGATCCTGTCACCGCTCAGGACCTCATGCGCTTCCTCCTGCGGTGGCAGTACGTGGCGCCCGGAGCGCAGCGGCAGGGGAGACGCGGCGTGCTGGCCGTCGTCGATCAGCTGCAGGGCTTCGAGGTGGCTGCCGGGGCATGGGAAGAGGCCGTGTTCCCGGCGCGCGTCGAGGGCTATCTGGCCCCGTGGCTGGAGGACCTCTGCCGGTCGGGGGAGCTCGCGTGGGGGCGGCTGAGCGTGCGTTCACAGGAGTCGGAGGCGTCGCCCCGTCGGGGGGCGGCGACGCCGTCTCGAGCCACGCCCATCACCTTCGCCGTGCGCGAGGACCTGGCGTGGCTGCTCCAGGCGGCGCGCGGCGACGTCGAGCCGGCCGAGCCCGCCCACGGGGCCGCACGCGAGGTGCTCGAGGCGCTCGAGGCGCGCGGCGCCCTGTTCCACTCCGAGTTGCGAACCCTCACCCGGCGACTGCCCATCGAGGTGGAGGAGGGGCTGTGGGACCTGGTGTCCCGGGGTCTCGTCACCGCCGACGGCTTTCAGGCCGTCCGGTCCCTCCTGTCGGCCAGAGAGATGTGGCGCCGTCGTCAGCAGGGCGGCGGGTCCAGGGGACGCCAGCGGGCGCTGGGCCGGCGCCGGGCCTCGTCGTGGCGGGAGGGCGGCGAGGGCCGGTGGGCCCTCCTGCCGGATGCCGCCGCCGTCGACGACCCGGACGCGCTGGCCGAGACGGTGGCCGAGCAGCTGCTCGCCCGCTGGGGCGTGGTGTTCTGGGACCTGATGGTTCGCGAGAACCTGGCCCTGCCGTGGCGGGAGGTGATCTGGGCTCTGCGGCGCATGGAGGCGAGGGGTCTCATTCGGGGCGGGCGCTTCGTCTCGGGCTTCGTCGGCGAGCAGTACGCCCTGCCCGATGCGGTCGAGGAGCTCCGTCGAGTGCGGCGGAGCAGTCGGTCAGGCGAGGTGGTCCGCATCAGCGCCGCCGATCCACTCAACCTGGTGGGCATCGTCGTCCCGGGGGCCCGGGTCCCCGCCGTGCGGTCGAACTCGGTGGTGTACCGCGACGGCCTCCCCGTCGATCCCGGCCTCGCGGCCGGGGCGCCCCATGTGCGACGGTCGCGAGGTAGCGTCCAGGTTGGAGACGGCTAACAAGGGGGAGGCGATCCCAAATGGGGATGTTCGACAAGGCCAAGGCCAAGGCCGAGGAGCTGGCCGACAAGGCCCAGGGCGCGGCGGCGGAGCACGACCTCTCGGGCAAGGTCGACAAGGCCGGTGAGAAGACGGGGGAACTGGCGTCCAAGCTCGAGGCCAAGGCCGACCAGCTCGCCGGCAAGGCCCAGAACGCGGCCGCCGATCGCAAGCCGCAGATGTCGGGGGCGATCGACAAGGCCGCCAAGACGGCCGACGAACGTACCAAGGGCAAGTACCACGACAAGATCGCCAAGACGGCCGACAAGGCCCACGGCTACGTCGACCGCCTCGAGCACCGCGACGATCGGGGCGGCTCGAAGGGTCCAGGCGACTCGGCAGCCGGCGCGGACGCGACAGCCGACGACAGCCCGTCTGGCGGCGAGGGTCGCTAGCGGCGCCCCGGGTGCTGGGGCGAAGATCAACGGCGTGACTTCCTACGAGCGCGGACTTCATGTCGTCGGCCCCGATGTGCTGGCCTACCTGCAACCCGAGGGGGGCTGGGGCTGGAGCAACGCCGGTCTGGTGCTCGGTCGCGATGAGGCGCTGCTGGTCGACACGCTCTTCGACCTGCGCTTGACCAGCGAGATGCTCGAAGCCATGGCCGACCCGCTGGCGGGACGCCCGATCACGACGGTGGTCAACACCCATGCCAACGGCGACCACTGCTTCGGCAACGAGCTGGTCCCCGACGCCGAGGTGATCGCCTCCCGGGCGGCGGCGTCGGAGATTTCTGACACTCCGCCGGGACTGCTCGGGCAGCTCGTCTCGGCCGACCTCGAGGAACCGCTGGCTGGCTTCGTGAAGCAGGCGTTCGGGCCCTTTCGCTTCGACGAGATCACGCTGCGGCCTCCGACCCGGACCTTCGACGACCGGCTCGTCGTCGACGTGGGCGGCCGCCAGGTGGAGCTCATCGAGGTCGGTCCCGCCCACACCCTCGGCGACGTGATCGTGCACGTCCCCGATGCCAGGACCGTGTTCACGGGGGACATCCTGTTCGTTGGGGTGACGCCCGTCATGTGGGCCGGTCCGATCGGCAACTGGATCGCCGCCTGCGATCGGATCAACGCCCTGGGTGCAGAGACGGTCGTGCCCGGTCACGGTCCGGTGACCGACGCCCGCGGCGTGACCGGGGTGCGGTCGTACCTCGAATGGGTCCGTGACGAGGCCACCCGGCGCTACGAGAGCGGGATGCCCGCCACCGAGGCTGCCCGCGACATCGATCTCGGACCCTTCGCCGGCTGGGTGGACGCCGAGCGGATCGTCGTCACCGTCGACAACATCTACAACGAGCTCGATCCCTCGCGTCAGCGAGCGGGCGTGCTGGCGCTGATCGAGGGCATGGCCTCCTACCGCTAGCGCGCCATGGGACGGGTGCGTGGCCGACCACCTCGTGCAGCGATCGTTGGCGCGGCTCTGGTTGGTGCCCTTGCCCTCGCATCGTGCGGCTCGGGTTCCAAGGGCGCCTCGCGATCGTCGAGCACGGTGCCGACGGTCGCACCCGCGGCCCGGCCGACCTCCGGTCCGTTCGCCGTCGGAGAGGTGACTCGTGCGCTCGTCGATACCAGTCGGCCCACGGCGGCTCAGGGTGGTGCCCCCGCCGAGCCAAGCCGCACCCTGGTGACGACGATCCTCTATCCGGCAGTCGGCGTGCCAGGAGGGACGGCGCGGCCGAACGCACCGCCCGACACCGCGGCCGGACCTTTCCCCCTGGTCGTCTTCGCACCCGGGAGTGGCGGCGCGCCGGCTCAGTTCGGCGCCCTCCTCGACTCGTGGGCGGCGGCCGGGTACGTCGTCGCCGCCCCGGAATTTCCGTTGACGGGTGCGCATGCGCCCGGCGGCCCTGTGGTCGCGGATTACGTCAACCAGCCCGGCGACGTCCACTTCCTCATCGACCAGATGCTGCACACGCCGCCCGCCGAGGTGGCCGGTCTGATCGACGCCGGGCGGGTCGGGCTGGCCGGGCACTCCCTGGGCGGCATCACGACCCTGGCCGTCGGGTTCAACAGCTGCTGCCTCGACCCCCGGGTGAAAGCGGTGATCGTGATGTCGGGATCATCCCCCCTGCCGTTCTCGGGCGGCACCTACTTCGGCCGGGCGGCGTCTCCGCCGGTGCTGTTCGTCCAGGGGTCGGCGGACGAGACCGTGGTTCCCAACACCAGCGTCCTGACCTACAACCGGGTCCGTCCGCCCAAGGCGCTGGTCACGATCAGCAGGGGGACACACAGCAGCCCGTACCAGGGGGACCAGCTCACTCCCCAGGTCGGCCTCGTCGCCCAGGTGTCGGTCGACTTCCTGGACCGCTATCTCGAGGGGAGACCGGTCGCGGCCACCAGGCTCCAGCAGGCGGTCGCCTCCTCCAACGGCCTGGCCACGCTGCGGGAGTCGGGCCTCTGACTCGGTCGGGGTATCGTTCGAGAGAGAATCATTTGTGGAGCGAACGATCACCGATGACGACGGGGCGCGTGGACAGCGAGCCGGCGGTCGACCGGGCCGCCGATAGCAGGTCGGCTGAACCGCGGCCGGGCCCGGAGGGGGACGGGCAGGTCATCAGGACGGTCGACCTGACCAAGGTCTACCCGGGCACCGATTTCAGGGCGGTGGACACCCTCAACCTGTCCGTCGGCGGAGGGGAGATCTTCGGCCTGCTGGGGCCCAACGGTGCTGGCAAGACGACCACGGCGGGCATGCTGACCACCCGTGTGATCCCGACCAGCGGCGAGGCCTATGTCGCCGGGATCGACGTGGTCGCCCACCCGGCTCTGACCAAGCAGGTCATCGGCGTGGTGCCGCAGGAGAACACGCTCGATCGCGCCCTCAACGTGTGGGAGAACCTCTTCTACCACGGTCGGTTCTTCGGCATGTCGAGCAAGGACGCCCGAGCCGGAGCCGACTTCCTCCTCGACATGTTCCAGTTGTCCAGGTGGGGACAGGCTTCGGTGTACGCCCTGTCGGGCGGCATGGCGCAGCGCCTGATGGTCGCCAGGGCGATCATGCACCGGCCGGCAATCCTCTTCCTCGACGAGCCGACCGCTGGCCTCGACCCGCAGAGCCGCATCGCCCTGTGGGAGATCCTGTCGATGCTTCACGACAATGGACAGACCATCCTGCTCAGCACGCACTA
>JBPYEZ010000077.1:0-2007 GCA_051984395.1 Acidimicrobiales bacterium
GCACCGTCGTGCAGCGGCACACGGGGGGGCATACGGCGCGGGTGCTGGTCGACGTCGCCGGCTACCGGCAGAAGCGGCGAGCCGCCCTCGAGCGCTTCGCCCGCCAGGTTGCCGAGCAGGTGCGGGAGTCGGGCAACGAGCAGCAACTCGAGCCCATGACACCTCCCGACCGCAAGGTCATTCACGACACCGTCAACGTGATCGACGGTGTCGTCACCCGCTCGGAAGGCCTCGAGCCCCAGCGACGCGTCGTCGTCCTCCCCAACGGAGGTTGAGCTCGGGCGACTGCCGGTCGGGTGTCGACCGTGGGCGGCGCGGCCGTGAGCGGCGCGGCCGTTGGCACCGCCGCCGCTGGTGTCGCCAGTCCGGCGCAAAATCCCCCGGAACGCTGCAAGAAGGGGTAGCACCCTGCCCTCTCGGCTTTCTTGCAGCGACTAGCCGTGGCAGATCCGGCTCAACGCGGCCAGAAAGCCTACGGGTGTCCTCTTTGGGCTTTCTTGCAGCGGTCAGCCGTGGAATGCCCCATCGAGCACCGGCGCCGCCTGCTGGGCATGCCAGATGGGGGCCCACGCGCACGTGAAGGATCTCGACATCCGGCTCAGGGCCGTGCTGTCCGAAGGGCAACGTCGGGGGCTGATCGGACCAGGGGACGTCGCCATGCACATCGAGCACGCCCTTGGCTTTGTCGGCGCGGCGGTGTCAGCTGCGCCGAGTGGTTTTCGGGTCGATGGGGCCCGGATACTCGACCTCGGCAGCGGTGGCGGTCTGCCCGGCCTCGTTCTGGCCGTCGCTCGATCCGACCTCGAGGTAGTGCTTCTCGACTCGAACCTCCGCGGGACGAGCTTCCTCGCCGAGGCGGTAGAGGTGCTTGATCTCGACCGCCGAGTGGCGGTGGTCCGGTCTCGCGCAGAGGTTGCGGGCCGCGATCCCTCCTACCGCGGACACTTCGATCTCGTTGTGGCCCGCGGCTTCGGCCGCCCGGCCGTGACGGCAGAGTGCGGCGCGCCGTTCCTCCGTACTGGCGGCCGGCTGGTGGTGTCCGAGCCACCGGAGGACTCCGAGGGACCGTCTCGCTGGCCCCTGGCAGCGCTGGGCCAACTCGGCCTGCGCCCGCTGGAGCCCTATCGAGCCGCCTTCTCGTACCAGGTTTTCCTGCAGGAGCGCCCCACTCCGGACGCTTACCCCCGACGATCAGGCGTCCCTGCCAAGCGCCCGTTGTTCTAAGCCTCGACCAGAAGTTCCACGTGGATCTCTACCGTGAAACACGGGGGCAGCAGGCGTGCTGTCTCACCTTGCTCAATGAGCCGTCCCTGCGGAGGTTCGCCGACGCCCTCGAGAAGGTCGAGACTCTAGGATTGCACCCGAAGCCATGTGAGGGCGTCCTCGCTGAGGCGAGCTCATGGAACGCTCCAGGCTGCGTGAGAAGTGGTCCAGAGGCGTCACCGGCCTGAACCCGTAGCTTGTCCTCCTCGTCCGCGGGGCCGGAGGGTCATCGGTTCGATTGCTTCCCCGTATGGAAGAACCTGGGGGCAAGTCGAGAGTGACACTCCCTCCACGGCCTCCCGGCGCTTCTCGCTAACTCTCGCTGACTGATACACCCTCTCCATACAATCCGTTCCATGCACGCTGGGGATCTGAGGGACAGCACGCCGGTTGAGCGGCACGACGCCATCGACCAGCTGCACGCCCTCATGACGGTGAGCCACAGCCAGCTGTTGCAGCTGATCACCGACTGCGATCGCAAAGAGGACTGGCGCGAGGACGGGGCCACGTCGATGGCCGACTGGCTGTGGCCATCGCCCACCGCACGGCCAGGGAGTGGGTGCGGGTGGCGCGATCCCTCGAGCAGCTACCGGCCCTCACCGCTGCCTTCGCCGAGAGCCAGTTGTCCTTCGACCAGCTGGCACCGGCGACCAAGCTGACCGGTGCCGAGACCGACCAGGCCGTGGCCGAGAACGACCAGGCCGTGGCCGAGAAGGCCCCCGGGCTGTCGGCGGCCCAGCTGGA
>JBPYEZ010000078.1:0-9337 GCA_051984395.1 Acidimicrobiales bacterium
TCTTGCCCACCTGCACCCCCCGGTAGTCGACCTCCGAGCCCGGGTGCACGTTCTGGCCCAGGTGGGGGAAGGTGGCGCTGAGCGGATAGGCGGTGGAGAAGAAGTCGTAGGCCCCGCCCACGGCCCGGTACACCACCGCCAGGGTGGCCACGGTGACCGCCAGGGCCACGACGACGCGACGGGGCCGGGTGATGTGCATCAGCCGACGATCCTCGCCGTGCCCTGCCCACCGAAGAAGATGAGCGAGCCGAGCAGGTTGAGCAGGACGATGACGATGATCGACAGGCGGATGGCCTTGCCGGCCGCCACCCCGACGCCCGCCGGTCCTCCCGTGGCGTAGTAGCCGTAGTAGCAGTGGATGAGCACCACAGCCACCACGAAGAAGAAGGCTTTGACGAATGAGAAGAAGAGGTCCTGAGGCGGGAGGAAGAGGTTGAAGTAGTGCTGGTAGACACCTCCGGACAGGGTGAAGAACTTGGTGACGATCAGCTCGCTGGCCAGATAGCTGGCGAACAGGGCGGCCAGGTAGATGGGGATCAGGGCGATGAACGCGGCCCACAGGCGGGTCGACACGAGGTACACGAAGCTGTCGACGCCCATCACCTCCAGGGCGTCGATCTCCTCTGACACCCGCATGGCCCCGAGCGACGCGGTGAAGCCGGCGCCGACCTGCGCGGCCATGGCGATGCCGGCCACGAGCGGCGTGATCTCACGGGTGTTGGCGAGGGAGGAGATGATGCCCGTGAACGACTGGGCTCCCACCTGCTGGAGTCCCTTGAACCCCTCCAACCCGACCTCGGTGCCGGTGAAGAACGTGTTGGCGAAGACGACGAAGAACATCCCGCCGCCGACGACGAGGGCACCGGCGCCGATCGCCACGTCGGACACGAGCGACACGATCTCGGCCCGGTGACGCAGTCCCTCGGGCATGCCCCGCAACACACGGGCATAGAAGGCGAGCTGATCGAAGAGCCGCTCGGCGAAGGACGTCAGGCCCTGCAGCGGCCGGCTCGCGGGACGCACGACGCGGTCGATGACGGGCGTCGCCACCTCAGATGCCCTTCTGGGGGACGAAGTTGAAGTAGATCACGGTGCCGACGAAGTTCACGAAGAACAGCAGGATGAACGTGATCACGACGGACTGGTTCACGGCGTCGCCCACGCCCTTGGCGCCGCCCTTGACCGTCATGCCCTTGTAGCAGGCGACCATGGCGGAGATGAAGCCGAAGGCGATGACCTTCACCACCGCCGTCTGCAGGTCGGCGAGCTGGCTCAGCTCGTTGAAGCCGCTGAAGAAGCTGCTGCTGGTGACGTGAAGGACCTGGACGCCGAAGAACAGCCCACCGCCGATGCCGGCGATGGCGGTGACGGCCTCGAGCAGCAGGGCGATGACCGTGGCGGCGAGGATCCGGGGCAGAACCAGACGCTGGATCGGGTTGACGCCCATGACCTCCATGGCCGAGATCTCGTCGCGGATCCGCCGCGATCCCAGGTCGGCGGTCATGGCCGAGCCACCGGCCCCGGCGATGATCAGAGCCGTGGCGACCGGGGACTGCTCCCGGATGACGGCCAGGACCATGGCCGCCCCGAGCTGGGTCTGGGCCCCGATCTGCTGGAGGAAGCCGCCCACCTCGAGGGCGATGACGATCCCGAACGGGATCGAGATGAGGATGACCGGGAGCGTGCAGACCTTGGCCAGGAACCAGCACTGCTCGAGGAACTCCTGGAGGGGGAAGGGACGACGCCGGATGAGCCGGACCGCCTCGAGGGCCAACGCGAACATGCCACCGGTCTCCTCCAGAAGCCGGTTGACTTTCCGGTTGCCCGGTATCACTACTGCCATCGACCAGCGCCTCCGCGAACCCGCGCCATCAATCCCCCCGGGTACCCGGCCAGACGGGATCGACAGCGCCTGCTCTCCCAGACAATCGGCCCGGACCGCCGGTACACCGTTGGTGCGTTTGATGCCGTATGCCCGGAAGATCCCAATCCCACAAGGGTCAAGGTATCTCTTGTATTCGGCGAGGTGACGTCGGACACCTCCCCCACCTGGGTGGTGTCCCCGACGGGGCCTCTGTGCCGTTTGTCACGATCGGTCCGGGGAGCCGCTAGCCTGGGTGCCGAGCCCGGTAACGGAGGGCGTCAGCCGGCGGGAGCCGCCGGCCCCCGGAGGCGGTTGGCCAGACCACGGCGGCCACGGGGTAGGGGTCCAGCCGCCCAGTGCCGAACTACCAACTATCCGAGCATCGAACTGAGGGAAGGCCGGTGACCGAGGAAGCCGTCATCTCGTTGCGTGGAGTCACCAAGTCGTTCGGCTCGCACACTGTCCTGCAGGACATCTCCTTCGACGTCCCCAAAGGCCGGATCACCGCCATCATGGGCCCCTCGGGGACGGGCAAGTCCGTCATGCTCAAGAACATCATCGGGCTCCTCCAGCCCGAGGCGGGGGAGATCTGGGTGGAGGGCGAGCAGGTCGTCGGCATGCGCGACCGCGACCTGTACCGGATCCGGCGCAAGATGGGCGTGCTCTTCCAGGACGGCGCCCTGTTCGGCTCGATGAACATCTACGACAACATCGCCTTCCCGCTGCGCGAGCACACCAAGCAGAGCGAGGGCCAGATCCGCGAGAAGGTCATGAGCAACGCCGAGCTCGTCGGCCTGCTGGACCACCTGAAGAAGCTGCCCGGCGAGGTCTCGGGCGGAATGAAGAAGCGGGCGGGGCTGGCCCGGGCCATGGTCATGGACCCCGACATCATCTTCTTCGACGAGCCTGACTCGGGCCTCGACCCGGTGCGCGTGGCCTATCTCGACGAGCTGGTGAAGAACGCCCAGCGCGAGACGGGATCGACGTTCTTCATCATCTCCCACAACATCCCCTCGATGATGCGCACGGCCGAGTACATGGGCGTGCTGTTCCGCTCCGAGCTGGTGAAGTTCGGCAGCAAGGACGAGATGAGGAACAGCAAGAACTCGATCATCCGCCAGTTCCTCGCCGGGAAGTCCAAGGGACCCATCGGCATGGACGAGATGTCCGGCGACGTCGACATCCAGCGCGAGGACTGGGATGACGACGACGGCGAGCGCGGTCTCACCGAGGAGACGGAGGTCATGACCGTCTGAGGCCCTCGCTCAGGGGCCCACCTCCGGCGAGCGCACCTGGTTGCGAGCCCGCAGGCGGATCAGTCGGTTGACGGCGTTCAGGTAGGCGCGTGCCGACGCCTCGACGACGTCGGTCGACACCCCGTGCCCGGAGACCCGTGCTCCCCCGGCCTCGAGCTGGACGACCACGTCACCGAGCGCATCGATGCCTCCGGTCACCGACGACACGTTGAAGCCGGTCATGCCGGCCTCGATGCCGGTGGCCACCCGGATCGCCTGGCAGGCGGCGTCGATCATCCCGTCGCCCTCGGCCGACGCCTCGGACTTGGTCCCCGCCCGGCTGACGATCACGCGGGCGCGGGGCACACCGACCGTGCCGCCCGACACCTCCAGGGCCTCGAGCACGAACGCCTCCTCCATGCTGGCGCCGAGCTCCTCGACCACGATCGCCTCCAGGTCGGCCTCGGTGATCTGGACCTTGCGATCGGCCAGCTCCTTGAATCGGATGAAGGCCGTGTTGAGCGCGTCGCCATGGACCGACAGCCCCATCTGGCCCAGCGTCTCGGCGAAGGCGTGGCGCCCCGAGTGCTTGCCGAGGACGATCTGGCGGCCCTGCTGCCCTACCGTCGAGGCGTCGATGATCTCGTAGGTGCTGCGCTCGGCGAGCACGCCGTGCTGGTGGATCCCCGACTCGTGAGCGAAGGCGTTGCGGCCCACGACCGCCTTGTTGTACTGGACCGGATAGCCGGTGAGCCGGCTGACCAGTCGCGAGGCTCGAGCCAGCTCCTCGGTGCGGGCGACGGTCTCCAGCCCCGGGAACTGGTCGGGCCGGATCTTGAGGGCCATCACCACCTCCTCGAGGGCGGCGTTCCCCGCTCGTTCGCCCAGCCCGTTCACGCACACCTCGACCTGCCGGGCACCCGCCTGGACTCCCGCCAGGCTGTTGGCCACGGCCATGCCCAGGTCGTTGTGGCAGTGGGTGGACAGCACATACTCTCCCGCCACCTGCTTGCGGACGAACTGGATGAGGGCGCCGAAGTCCCAGGGAATGCCGTAGCCCACCGTGTCGGGGATGTTGAGCGTCGTGGCCCCGGCCTCCACCGCGGCCTGGAGGACCTCCATCATGAAGTCGAGCGGCGTGCGGGTGGCATCCTGGGGGCTGAACTCGACGTCGTCGGTGTGCTCGCGTGCGCGGCTCACTCCCGCCCTCGTCTCGGCCATCACCTGCTCGGGCGTCATCCGCAGCATGTGCTCCATGTGGGACGGGCTGGTGGAGATGAAGACGTGGATGCGAGCCCGGTCGGCGTCGCGAACGGCGGACCAGCAGCGGTCGACGTCGCCGCGATGGGTTCGCGACAGGCCGGCGATCGCCGGCCCCTTCACGGTGCGGGCGATGGTCTGCACGGCCTCGAAGTCACCGTCGCTCGCCACGGGGAAGCCGGCCTCGATGTAGTCGACCCCGAGGCGCGCCAGCTGCTCGGCGATCTCGAGCTTCTCGCCCACGTCGAGGGAGATGCCCGGCGACTGCTCCCCGTCTCGCAGGGTGGTGTCGAAGATGATCAGCTGGTCGGCCATCGTGATTTCCTTGCCTCAGGGGCCGGCCTCCCGGGCCGGCCGGTCGCTTTTTTGTCCCGAAAGTCGTGTGTTGTCGGCGCCGATGCAATAAAAAACCCCCTGGGCCCGAAGGCGCAGGAGGCGTGGGCGAGCGCTGGCGGCGCTCGCCGTCAGGTAAGGAGGAGGCTCGTGGCGGATAGAACAATCTTCATGCTGGGAAGATCGTCGCAAACCAGGCAGGGGGCGTCAAGGCGACTGGACGCGCAGAGAGCTGGAGGGACGTGCTGATGGTGCTGCGATGGGTACGGATGATCGTGCTCCTGGTTCTGCTCGCCGGGCTCACGGTGGCGGTGGCGCTTCGCAGGCGCCGCCCCGGGCCGGGTGCCAACGGAGCCCGGCCCGTCCCGCCGGCGACGGCGGAGTGGCCGCCTGTCCCCCGCCGGGTGCAAGCCGACGAGCGCTGGGTCGAACCCGACGGCCGAGCCTGTCCCGCTTCCCACCCGGTCAAGGCCAAGCTGTCGAGCGGACGTTTCCATCTGCCGGGGATGGCGGTCTACGACCGCACGATCCCCGACCGCTGCTACATCGACGCCGAGGCCGCCGAGCTCGACGGCCTCCAGCGCTCCAAGCACTAGAGCAACGGCCCGGCGGGTGTCGGTGCCGGTAACAGAACGATCAGCCTGATGTGACGCTGTGCACGTCGAGGATGCCGTCGGCTCGAGCGAGGCGCCCGAGCACGTCGGTCGGGGTCGGGCGGTCGGTCGACAGCACCATGAGCGCCGTGCTGGCGTGGGCCGAGGGGCCGACCGCCATGCTCGAGATGCTCACCTCCGCCTCGCCCAGGGCGAGCCCGACCACACCGATCATCCCGGGGCGGTCGTCGTTGCGGACCACGAGCATGTGTCGCCCGGGCGGGACCTCGACGGTGTGATCGTCGAGCATCACGATGCGGGGCTCGGCCCGAACGCCCGCCAGCGTGCCCGCCACGGCATGGTCGGGACCACGCAGGGTGACCAGGTTGACGAAATCGCGCGCCGACGTGGTGGTCGACTCCCGCACCTCGAGGCCACGCTCCTCGGCCAGCTGTGGGGCGTTGACGTAGGACACCGGCTCCTCGGTACCGGCGGCGAAGAGCCCCTTGAGGATCGACAGGGTGAGGATCCGGGTGTCGTAGCCGGCCAGGGCGCCCTGGTACTCGATGTCGAGCCGATCGGGGAGGCCCTCGTTGAGCGAGGCGAATATGCGTCCCAGACGCTCGGCGAGCGGCAGAAAGGGCCGCACCGTCTCGGAGGCTTCCCCGGCGCCGACATTCACCGCCAGCGGCACGAAGTCGCCGGCGAGGGCGTGCAGCACCTGCTCGGCGATGGTGACCCCCGCCTTGTCCTGAGCCTCGCGCGTGCTGGCCGCCAGGTGGGGGGTCACCACGACCGTGTCCAGCTCGAACAGCGGCGACGAGGTGCACGGCTCGGTGGCGAAGACGTCGATGCCTGCGCCGGCGATCCGGCCGGAGCGCACCGCTTCGGCCAGCGCCTCCTCGTCCACGATGCCCCCCCGGGCGGTGTTGATGATCCGCAGTCCCGGCTTGGCCAGCGCCAGGAGGTCCTTGCCGATCAGCCCGAGCGTGTCGGGCGTCTTGGGCAGGTGGACCGTGACGAAGTCGGCGCTCGCCATCAGGTCCTCGAGCGAGGTCATCGTCACGCCCATCTGCCGGGCCCGCTCCGAGGACACATACGGGTCGTAGGCGTACAACCGCATGCCGAACGAGTGGGCACGCTGGGCCACCAGCGCCCCGACGCGGCCGAGGCCGACGACACCGATCGTCTTGCCGTTCAGCTCGACGCCCTCCCAGCGGGAGCGTTCCCACTTTCCGGCCACGAGCGCGGCATGGGCCTGAGGGAGATTGCGTGCCTGGGCCAGCAGCAGGGCCATGGTGTGCTCGGCGGCGGACAGGATGTTGGACTGGGGCGCGTTCACTACCATCACGCCCCGGCGTGTCGCGGCGGCCACGTCGACGTTGTCGACGCCGATGCCGGCCCGCCCGACGACCACGAGGTCGGTGCCGGCCGCGAGCGCCTCGGCATCCACGGTGGTCGCGGAGCGGACGATGAGCGCATGGGCACCGACGAGCGCCTGCCGGAGCTCTGCCGGCGACAGGCCGATGCGAACGTCGACGTCGTTGCCGGCGGACCGCAGCAACTCGAGGCCCCCGTCGGCAATGGGCTCGGTGACCAGGATGCGGCTCACGGCGCCGCCTCGCCCAGCACCTCGGCCAGCCGGCGCACGCCTTCCTTCAGCTGGTCGTCGGCGAGCGCATAGGAGAGCCTGGCGTAGCCCGGCGAGCCGAAGGCCTCACCGGGAACGACCGCCACGCGGGCCTCGTCGAGGAGGAGGGCGGCGAGCTCCAGGGACGAGGTCGGTCTGTGGCCCCTGATGGAGCGCCCCAGCACGCCTGCCAGCGACGGGAAGGCGTAGAAGGCGCCTTCCGGCTCGACGCAGGACACCCCCCGGATGTCGTTCAGCCCGGCGTGCAGCAGACGCCGCCTCCGGTCGAACACCTGCCGCATGGCGCTCATGGCCGACAGGTCGCCGGACACGGCGGCGAGGGCCGCCCGCTGGCAGACGTCGGCCACGTTCGACGTGGAATGCGATTGGAGATTGGTCGCCGCCCTGACCACCTCGGTGGGACCGATCAACCAGCCGACTCTCCAGCCCGTCATGGCATAGGTCTTCGCGACCCCGTTGACCACCACGCAGCGCTCGGCGGCGGCGGGCACGAGGACCGGCAGCGAGTGGTGGGTGCGCCCGCCGTAGACGAGGTGCTCGTAGATCTCGTCGGTGACGACCCACAGCCCCCGTTCAGCCGCCCACCCGCCGATGGCCTCGATCTCGTCGGCCGGATAGACGGCGCCCGTCGGGTTGGACGGCGACACGAACAGCAGCACCTTGGTCCGCGAGGTTGCGGCCGCATCCAGCTGGTCCACGCTCACCCGGAAGCCGGTCGACTCGTCGGCGGGCACGACGACGGGGACGCCCCCGGCCAGGGCGATCGCCTCCGGGTACGTGGTCCAGTAGGGAGCCATGACCAGGACCTCGTCGCCCGGGTCCAGCAGCGTGGCGAAGGCCTCGTACACCGCGTGCTTGGCCCCGTTCGTCACCAGGACCTGGGTCGCGTCGACGGCCAGGCCCGAGTCACGGGCGGTCTTGGTGGCGATCGCCTCCCGCAGCTCGGGCAGGCCGGAGGTGGGCGTGTACCGGTGGTTGCGCGGGTCCCGGCATGCGGCCACGGCCGCCTCGACGATGGGCTCAGGGGTGGGAAAGTCGGGCTCTCCGGCGCCGAAGCCGACGACGTCCTCACCGGCCGCCCGGAGCGCCTTGGCTCGGGCGTCGATGGCCAGGGTGGCGGACTCCGACACGGCCCCGACGCGCCGGGACACGGCGGGGGAACCCGTCATGTCCCGACTGCTCGAAGTGTCGAGCGAAGCGGTCATGGTGCCATGCTTGCACAGTGCCAGCCGACCGCAGATCCAATAGACCGCAAGCCGAGCTCCACCTACCCGGCAACCTCCTGCCCTCGGACGGGCGCTTCGGCTCGGGGCCGTCGAAGGTGCGTCAGGAGGCGGTGGTCGCCCTGGCCGAAGCTGCGCCCCGGTACCTGGGCACCAGTCACCGCCAGGCCGGGGTGCGCTCGGTCGTCGGCCGTCTCAGAGCGGGGATCCGGGAGCTGTTCGGCCTGCCCGACGACTACCGCGTGGTGCTCGGGAACGGGGGCACCACGTGCTTCTGGGACATCGCCAGCTTCTGCCTGGTCGAGCGGCGCAGCCAGCACCTGTCGTTCGGTGAGTTCTCCTCCAAGTTCGCCGCAGTGACCAGGGCGGCTCCACACCTCGACCAACCCGAGGTCATCGAGTCCCAAGTCGGCACTCATCCCGTCGCGGTGGCGCGATCGGGCGTCGACGCGTACGCGCTCACCCACAACGAGACCTCGACGGGCGTCGCCGTCGAGCTCCGGCGACCAGACGGCGCCGAGGGGCTGGTGCTGGCCGACGGCACGTCGGCGGCCGGCGGGCTACGGGTGGACATCGCCGAGGTGGACGCGTACTACTTCGCTCCCCAGAAGTGCTTCGCCTCGGACGGAGGGCTCTGGGTGGCCGTCCTCTCGCCGGCGGCGCTCGAGCGCGTCGACCGCATCGCCCGTGGCGGCCGCTGGGTCCCGGCGTCGCTCGACCTCACGACCGCCATCGAGAACTCCGACAAGGACCAGACCTACAACACGCCCTCTCTCGCCACGCTGTTCCTCTTCGTGGAGCAGCTCGAGTGGATCCTCGCCAACGGTGGCCTGGAGTGGGCGGCCGCCCGGTGCGATCGGTCGGCAGACATCCTCTACGGCTGGGCCGAGGCCACGGAGTACACCACGCCCTTCGTGGCCAAGCCCGGCGAGCGAAGCCACGTCGTCGGCACGATCGACTTCGACGACGCCGTCGACGCCGGCGAGGTCGCGGCGGCGCTGCGGGCCAACGGGATCCTCGACACCGAGCCCTATCGCAAGCTGGGGCGAAACCAGCTGCGGGTCGCCCTCTTCCCGGCCATCGATCCCGAGGACGTCGCCGCCCTCACCGCCTGCGTCGACCACGTCGTGGGCGAGCTCGGCGGTTGAGCAGTATCCTGCGCACTGGGCGGAGCTCCG
>JBPYEZ010000079.1:0-4881 GCA_051984395.1 Acidimicrobiales bacterium
GGCATCGCCGGCGAGGACGCGTTCAGCGTCGGCTCGACTGTCACCGTGCCCTGGCACGACGGTTCCGCCGGTCAGGCGGTATCCGCGATCGCCGACGTCGGATTGCCCACTGCGGCGATCAGCACGCGCCAACCCACTCTCGACGACGTCTACCTCCGGCTCACCGGCAACCGCCTGGCCGCCTGAGCGAGCCCGATCCAGAAAGGAGCAGAGACATGACCACGATCACGACCACCATCCCCGCACCCACGAGGGCCGGCCCGCCGCCCGCCCGGGTGAAGCAGCTCAGCGCCTTCATCACACTCTCGCGACGGCGGTTCGCCCTCAGTGCCAGCACTCCCCGAGAGCTGCTCGTCCCGCTGCTCACTCCCATCCTGTTCGCCGTGGTCATCGCGCCGGCCCTGGCCAAGATGGTCGGCATCGGCAACGGGCTGGACTACAAGACCTATGTGGCGGTCGGCACGGTCGGCCTGCTCGTGCCGCTCAGCTGCATGTTCGCCGGCCTCGGCGTCATCGTCGACCGGGACAGCGGGGCGAGGAGAGAGCTCCTCGCGGCACCGATTCCCCGGCCCCTGCTGGTGTTCGGCAACCTGTCCGTCGCCCTGGTGGTGAGCGCACTCCAGCTCGTGACCCTGATGGTTGCAGCCATCCTGCGCGGCGCCAGCTTCCACGTCAGCGCCCCGGGCATCGGCTGGTTCGTCGCCGCTGCGCTTGCCTTCGCCGTGTTCAGCTACGGGCTGGCGGAGACGCTCGCCAATCGCATTCCCAAGCAGGAGGAGTACATCGGCGCCGTCCCCGCCTTCGCCATCCTGCCGTGGTTCCTGGCCGGATCGCTCTTTCCCATCAAGGCCCTGCCGGCGGGACTGGCGGTCTTCGCCAAGCTCCTCCCGCTGACGCATGCCCTGGCCGTGATGCGCTACGCCCTGGTCGACCCGCACGGTTCCGGCCTGCACGACATCTGGGGCATGTCCAACCCCACTGCCATGGCCGCCATGAGCCTGGCCGTCGTGGCCGCATATGCGGTGGTGCTCACGATGGTCTCGATCAGGGTGTTCAACCGCGCCGCTGTGAAGTGAACAACTGACTGAGCGGTGGTGGCACGGAGGGATCGCTTCGGGCGATCCCTCCCGCCGCGTCATATGTCCTGTTTCCGTGCACTTGCGCGGGCTCGGCAGACGCTCGTGCGCTGGTGAGATCCGTGCTGGGCGGGTACCCGGGGACGGTTGAAGAAGCAGATGGTACGGTCGAATTGTGCCTGGGCAGCACAACCACCAGCGCTCTGCAGGCCGCAGGGCGCTGTCGGCGGGCTGATTTGCGGGGCGGATCCGTGCGCTGGCGAGGATCGAGACGCGCATGAGCGCCGGCAGTGGTCGCCAGCTGGCGCGCGGCACGAAGTCTCGTTTGCTTGCAGTGACCGCAGTGGCGGGACTGGTGGTCGGAGGACTGGCTTCGGTCACGTTTCTCTCGTCGGGGATCGCCGAGGCGACGGTGTCGACGGACGTACCGTGCTCCGGGCCGGGCGGAGGTGCGGCAGGTCTCACCGCTGCAATCAACAACGCCAACGCCGACGGTGGCGGGACGATCGATCTCGCCGCCGGATGCACCTATGCCGTCACGACCGGTGGTGTCGCGCCGGGCGAGGGTGGATTGCCCGTCGTCACCAGGCCCATCACGCTGAACGGCAACGGAGCGACGATTGCCGGAGAGGGCTCTTCGTGGTGGAGCCTCTGCGCCTGGGCTGTCAACGTGAACCTCACGCTCGAGGGCGTGACCGTCACCGGAGGGAGCCCGGCCAACACGTGCTCGCCGCGCCCTTCACCGCCTGCTTCGCCCGCGCCGCCGTCCACGCTGCCGACCGGGACCACAACGCTGCCGCCCGGGACCACCGCGCCGCCGTCCAAGCCGACCGGGACCACCGCGCCGCCGTCCACGCTGCCAACCGGCACCACCGCGCCGCCGTCCACGCTGCCGACCGGGACCACCGCGCCGCCGTCCACGCTGCCGACCGGAACTACCGCGCCGCCGTCTCCGCCTCGTCCTCCCACGACCGTCGCCCCGACGGCGCCCACCAAACCGTCGCCGCCGCCTTCGACCGCTGCCGCTCCGCCGCTCCCTCACCCGTTGCACAGCCTGCCCGGCGTCATCCCGGCCCTCCCTCCCGCCTCGACGGGCAGCGCGGCGCCGGCACCGGCACCGTCGCCGCCCACCCCCGTGGTGCCCGCGGTCAAGGGAGCGGTGCCGGTCGGGAAGGGAATGTGGATCTGGGCGCCGCCCCGAGTCCCTGAAGCCGCGAGTACCACCTCACCGCCGGATACCGCCCCGCAACCTGACGTCGCCATTCATACGCCGTCGGACTTCTCGAGGGCGCTGCTTGCCGCCCTCGGCGACCCGAACACGGGGCCCAACGTCCAGGCCCTCGACGCCTGGCAGGCCGCCGAGGGCGGGTTCATCCACCTGAACCCGTTCAACACGACCCAGCCTGCACCGGGATCCACGATCTGGAACTCGGTTGGCGTCAAGACCTACCCGGACTGGGCGACCGCGATCAGGGCG
This sequence comes from Acidimicrobiales bacterium, assembly GCA_051984395.1. Classification (GTDB taxonomy): domain Bacteria; phylum Actinomycetota; class Acidimicrobiia; order Acidimicrobiales; family AC-9; genus AC-9. The sequence goes on from JBPYEZ010000079.1 coordinate 2,554, forward strand.
ACCGCCGAGACGTTGAAGAACGGCCAGTATCGACAGATCCTCGCCGCCCTCAAGGCCGGGACCAGTGCCGTGGCGGTGGCCCACGCCGTCGGGAATTCGCCATGGGGCACGGGCGACTTCACCAGCGATATCGGCCAGCAGTACGCGCCGACCGTCAACGGGACCGACCTGCCCGCCGTCGACGCCATGGTGGCCAAGGCCCAAGCCGCCGGCCTGAGCTACGTGGTGGTGCTGCTCGGCTCGACGGACGCCACCTTCACCCATCAGAGCTTCCTCGACGCGTTCCTTCCTGCCGCCCATGCGGCCAACATCCGCGTCTACGGCGCCGACATGCCGAGCCTGTCGGACCCGAAGGCCGACGCCGCCCGGGCGGTCTCCGAGATCACCTACACCACCCCCGACCAGGACCGGATCGACGGCTTCGTGGCCGACCTGGATCCTGCGGGCGGGGCCAACCCGCCCCTCCCGGCAGCTCAGGACTACGGCAACGCGCTGCGGTTCGCCGTTGGTCCGGACTTTCCCCTCGTCGCTGCGGTGCCGGCTCCGCCTGTGCCGGCGCCACCCCCGCCGGCGGCCGCCTACCCCTACCCCCAGGTCGTCTCGCCCTTCGATGCCATCGCGGTGATGGATCCCTCATCCAGCCCGGCCAGCCAGGACCTCGCCCCCGGCCTGGCCGCGTTGGCGCCGCTCGACAAGCCGGTGATCGCGGTTGACCAGACCCCGGCCCTTCCACCCCCACACCCGATCCCGACTCCCACGGGCACGACGCTCTCCGATCCGGCACATGACCAGATGGCCGGGTTCATCGCGGCGGCCGACGACGCCAAGGCGATCTCGGTCTCGTTCTGGAGCTGGGAGACGGCGAGCCCGTCGGTGTTCGACGCACTCCAGAGCGCCCCGCAGTTCGGACTTCCCGTGGCGCCGGCCGCGGTGTCCGCCAATCAGGTGAGGAACTGGCAGACGCTGCTCACCGGCCTCGGGTTCCCCGCCCCTGCCTCCGGGCGATGGGACGCCGTCACCACGGCGGCGATCAAGGCCTACCAGCAGGCTGCCGCCATCCCCGTCACCGGCACGATCGACGACACGACGCGCACGACGATGCTCACTCCCTTCCCGCCGCCACTCCCAGCAGCGCTTCTGGCCAGTGCGCTGGCGGACCCGGCGGGCGTGGTCGGTCCCGGCGGTGCCGCGCTGCCACTGCCGCGTCAGTACTTGAAGAACGGGAGCGTCGACCAGGGAGTGGACTACTCGGCGCCGGGTGGCACACCGCTGTACGCCATGGGTTCGGGAACCATCATCCAGGAGGGCATCGACGGGTTCGGGCCCGATGCCCCGGTGCTCCAGATCACGTCGGGCCCGCTGGCAGGAAAGACCGTGTACTACGGGCACGCCGGGCGGGACGTCGTCCCGGTCGGAGCCCACGTGGTCCAGGGCCAGCAGATCTCGGTCGTCGGCTACGGCATCGTGGGTGTGTCGACGGGGCCGCACCTGGAGGTCGGCTTCCTTCCTCTCGGTCACATGGGTGCGGGACAGAGCATGCTGGACTACCTCAACGCCATCGCGCCCTCGATCGGCGGGTGATGATCATGGCGACCGAATCGAGCGTCGACGGACCCGCCTCACCGCGGATGGCGCCCATCGGGTGAGCCTCGTGCACACCAGCCCGGGGTGACACCCCGCCCGTCGAGCCGTCGGCAGCTCCTACCGTGATCCACGATGCAGCTCGCTGATCTCGTCGCCACCTCGGCGGCGATGGCCGCGACGAGATCGAAGTCGGCGAAGGTGAGGGCTCTGGCCGACCTGCTCGTACGTGCTCCCCACGACGAGGTGGCCATCACCGTCGGGTTCCTGGTGGGCGCGCCCCGCCAAGGTCGCGTCGGGGTCGGCTGGAGCGCCGTGAGCCGGACGAGAGACGTGTCTCCAGCGCCGGAGCCCTCGCTCACCGTTGGCGACGTCGACCTCGCCATGGACCGCATCCAACAGGCAACGGGCAGTGGCAGCGTCACCGTCCGCCAGAGCGTGCTGCACGACCTCTTCCAGCGGGCGACCGAGCCGGAAGCCGACTTCCTTCGTCGTCTGCTGCTGGGTGAGCTGCGACACGGCGCCCTCGAAGGGCTCATGGCCGATGCCGTCGCGGCAGCGGTGGGTGTTCCGGCGTCAAGGGTCCGGAGGGCAGCGATGCTCTCCGGGGACCTGTCGGGAGTGGCTGCAGTCGCCCTCGAGGAAGGCGAGCAGGGCTTGGCTCGGATCGGGCTCGAGGTCCTCCGCCCCGTCCTGCCCATGCTCGCCGCGCCGGGCACGACCGTCGCCGAGGCGCTGGCGGCCAAC
>JBPYEZ010000080.1:0-9672 GCA_051984395.1 Acidimicrobiales bacterium
GGCGACCGGGTGGCGATCGTGTGCGCGAACACGCCGGCCTTCGTCGTCTCCTACCTCGCCATCCTCGGGTTGGGCGCGGTGGCGGCCCCGATCGATCCGTCCTACCCGCTGGTCGCCGTCGTGCGAGAGCTGCGCGACGTCGGGGCTCGAGTCGCGGTCGTCGGGCGCGCCGGCGAGCGCGTGTTCGCCGATCTCGACCGTCAGTCCGTCGGGCTCGACGCCGTGGTCGCGGCCGAGGGGTGCCGGCTGGACGCAGCCGAGGACTACGAGGAGCTCATCGGCGGGCCGCCGGCCGCCACCGTCGACCGGTCCGACGCCAACCTGGCGGCCCTCATCTTCACGGCTGGTACGGGTGGCGATCCCAAGGCGGCCATGCTCACCCACGGGAACCTGCTGGCCAACCTGGAGCAGGTACAGCGCTTCGCCGGCCAGGCCATGGGGCCCGACGACGTGGGCCTCGCCATCATCCCGTTCTTCCACATCTTCGGCCTCAACGTCGTCCTCGGTCTGCCACTCCTGACCGGCGCCAGCCTGGTCCTGGTCGAGCGCTTCGATGCCGCCGCGACACTGGCCCTGGTGGCCGAGCGGGGCGTGACGATCGTCGCCGGCACGCCGCACCTGTTCGCGGCCTGGGTGGCGGTGGACGGAGCGTCGGGAGACGAGCTGCGATCGGTTCGCCTGGCGGTGTCGGGAGCATCGGCGCTTCCCGAGGAAGTTGGCCGGGCCATGCAGGATCGCTTCGGTGTCCCGCTGTGGGAGGGCTACGGACTGACCGAGGCGGCGCCGATCGTGACGTCGTCGCTGCTGCTCGGGCGGCCCAGGTCGGGAGCCATCGGGGCGCCCCTGCCGGGCGTCGAGCTGCGCCTGGTCGACAGCAACGGCCAGGAGACGCTCCTCGGCGACGCGGGCGAGATCTGGGTGAGGGGACCCAACGTCTTCGCCGGCTACTGGAACGACCCGGCGGCCACGGCCCGGGTCCTCACACCTGACGGGTGGTTGCGCACAGGCGACGTGGCCGTGGCGGACGAGGACGGCTACCTCCACATCGTGGACCGGGCCAAGGACCTCATCATCGTCCTCGGCTTCAACGTCTATCCGGCCGAGGTCGAGGAGACGCTCACGACCCATCCCGCCATCGCCGAGGCCGCGGTGGTGGGTGTGCCGCACCCCTCCTCGGGCGAGACCGTCAAGGCCATCGTCGTCCTCGAGCCGGGAGCCCACCTCGAAGCCTCCGACGTGATCGACTACTGCTGCGAGCGATTGGCCCGCTACAAGTGCCCCACCGAGGTCGCCTTCGTCAGCGCGCTTCCCCACGGCGGGACGGGCAAGCTGCTGCGCCGGGCTCTCCAGTGACGACCGAGGGCCGGGCCCGAGTGGCGGCGCGCCTCGATCCCGCGGGACCGGGCCGGCGTACGATCTGTCATGGCCGATGGACGGCACCGGCGCATTCCCGAGGTGACGGTGGCGCGCCTGCCGGTCTACTGGCGGGCCCTGCTCGAGCTGGCCGACGCCGACATACCCACGACGTCCTCCGAGATGCTGGCCGAGATGGCGGGGGAGAACGCCGCCAAGGTCCGCAAGGACCTCTCGTATCTGGGCTCCTACGGCGTCCGGGGAGCGGGGTACGACGTCCAGCTGCTCACGGCGCAGATCGGTCTCGAGCTGGGGCTCAACGAGGACTGGCCGGTGGTGATCGTCGGGGTGGGGAACCTGGGTCGGGCCCTGGCCAACTACCGGGGCTTCTCGTCACGCGGTTTTCGGGTGGCAGCCCTGGTCGACGACGATCCGGCCAAGGTCGGCCAGGCCATGGGGGGCCTGGTGGTGAGCCCGGTGGACGATCTGCCCGCTCTGGTCGAGCGCGAACGGCTGGCCATCGGCCTCATCGCCACGCCGGCCTCGGCCGCCCAGGGCGTGGCCGACCGTCTGGTGGCCGCCGGGATCACCTCGCTGCTCAACTTCGCCCCGGCCGTGCTCACGACACCTGATCACGTGCTCCTCCGCCAGGTCGACCTCTCGATCGAGCTGCAGATCCTCAGCTTCTACCGGCGCCATCCCCTCGAGGTGGCCATGCGACGGGCGAGGATGGTGGGAGACCTGGAGGGGGACGGCCAAGCGCTGTCCTCGGGTCGCGCCACCGGGCCGACCTCGTCGTCCTGACCTGATCCGATGGCCGTCGATCCACCCCAGTACCCGGTGAACCTCGTCCTCGAGCACCAGCCCTGCCTGGTGGTCGGAGCAGGGCGGATCGCGAGCCGCAAGGCCGAGGGTCTGCTCGCCTGCGGGGCGAGGGTCCACGTGGTCGCCCCCCACGTCGACGGCCACGTCCGCGGTCTCGAGGGCGTCAGCTGGGAGGAGCGGCCCTATCAGCGCGGTGAGGTGGCCGACTACCGGCTGGCCATCGCCGCCACCGACGATCCCGCCGTCAACCGGGCCGTGTACGAGGACGGCGAGGCCGAGGGCGTGTGGGTGAACAGCGCCGACGACCCCGCCTCGTGCGCCTTCACCCTGCCGTCGGTCATCCGTCAGGGCCCGGTGATGGTCACCGTCTCCACCGGGGGGGCCAGCCCGGCCCTGTCGGCGTGGCTCGGGACCCGGCTGGCCGAGCTGCTGGGACCTGAGTACGGGGTGCTGGGGGAGCTGCTGTCGACCGAGCGGCAGCGGCTCAAGGCCGCCGGGCGCTCGACCGAGGGACTCGACTGGCAAAAGGCGCTCGACTCCGACATGCTCGAACTGATCAGGAGCGGCCAGGTCGACCGAGCGAGGGAGCGGCTGCAGGCGTGTCTGTCGTCGTCGTAGGGCTCAACCAGCGAACCGTGGCGCTCGACATGCTCGAGCGCATGACGGTGAGCGACGCCCAGCTCCCCAAGGCTCTGCGCGACCTCAGCGACCGGTCCCACCTCTCGGAGGTCGTGGTCCTCTCCACCTGTCTGCGCACCGAGGTGTACGCCGTCGTCGAGCGGTTCCACGGCGGGGTGAGCGACATACGCGGCTTCCTGGCCGGGCTCGGCTCCTGCCCCCCGGAGGACTTCGCCGACGACCTGTACAGCTATTTCGAGGAGGGAGCGGCGGCGCACCTCTTTGAGGTGGCCGCCGGCATCGACTCGCCCGTGCTGGGCGAGGGAGAGGTCCTGAGCCAGGTGCGCAACGCCTGGGAGCGGGCCTGGGAGGAGGCCGCGGCCGGGCCGACGCTGTCCCATCTGTTCCGCCACGCCGTGGAGGTGGGCAAGCGGGCCCGGTCCGAGACGGCCATCGCCCGCGGGATCACGTCGCTGTCGCAGGCTGCGGTCGCCCTCGTCCAGGAGCGACTGGGCGGGTCGCTCGACGGCTACGACGTGCTCATGGTCGGAGCGGGCGACGTGGGCGAGGGGATGGCGGCAGCACTCGCCTCGTCAGCCGGCGCCCGGCGGGTGATGGTCGCCAACCGTACCGAGCACCGCGCCGTCGAGCTGGCCGAGCGCGTCGGCGGTGAGACGGTCGAGATGGGGGCGCTGAGCGAGGCCCTGGCCGGTGTGGACGTCGTGCTGACGTCCACCGGGTCGCCCTCGATCCTCCTCGAGGCGTCCGACCTGGTCCCGGTCGTCCGCCATCGCCGGGGCCGGCCGCTGCTCGTGATGGACGTCGCCGTCCCCCGGGACGTCGACCCCGGTGTGGCCGAGCTCGAGGGCGTGACCCTGCTGGACATGGACGACCTGCGGTCGTTCGCCGAGGCGGGCATGGCCGGCCGACGACGTGAGGTCGCCAGGGTGCGGGCCCTCGTCGACGAGGAGGTCGACCGCTACCTCGACACGACCGCGGCACGGGGCGTGGCGCCGTTGGTGGCGGCGCTCAGGTCGCGGGCCGAGGACATCAGAGCCGGGGAGATGCAGCGGTTCCGCTCTCGCCTGGACGATCTCGATCCGCGACAGCGGGAGGCCGTCGAAGCGCTCACCAGAGGGATCCTGGGCAAGCTCCTCCACGAGCCGACCGTGCAGCTCAAGGACTCCGCCGGCTCTCCCCGGGCGGAGCGGCTCGGCGACGCCCTGCGCGTCCTCTTCGACCTCTGAGGCGGCGATCGTGAGCAGTGCCCGTCCGGCGCTGCGGGCCGCGACCCGGGCCAGCGAGCTCGCCCGCTGGCAGACGAGCCACGTCGCCAGGCTGCTGGGGCGCGATGTCGAGGCCGTCGTGGTCGAGACGAGCGGTGATCGCCGGGGCGATGTCCCGATCTGGGAGATCGGCGGGCAGGGCGTCTTCGTCAAGGAGGTGCAGGCCGCGGTGCTCGACGGTCGGGCAGACGTCGCCGTGCACTCGGCCAAGGATCTACCGTCCGCTGCGGTTCCGGGCCTGGTGCTGGCGGCCGTGCCCGAGCGCGACGACCCCCGCGACGCGCTGGTGGGATCGACCCTCGACGACCTCGTTCCCGGGGCGGTGGTGGCGACCGGGTCGGTGCGCCGCCGGGCCCAGCTGGCCTGGGCCCGACCAGACCTCACCTTTGCCGGCCTGCGGGGCAACATCGCCACGCGCCTGGCCAAGGCTCCTCGCTACGACGCCGTGGTGGTGGCGCTGGCCGCCCTCCACCGGCTGGGTCGCAGCGACTGCGTGGCCGAGGCCCTCGATCCGGCCGTGATGCTTCCCCAGGTCTCACAGGGGGCCCTGGCCGTCGAGTGCCGGCTCGACGACGAGGCCACGCTGGCCGCGATGTCCGCCATCGACCACCCTCCGTCGAGACTGGCCGTGGAAGCCGAGCGCGCCTTCCTGGCCGAGCTCGGCGGCAGCTGCGATCTGCCCGTCGGCGCCCATGCCCAGCCGCGCGGCGACGGCGAGCTCGAGCTGGCGGGCATGGTGTCGAGCCTCGACGGGAGGCTGATGCTCCGCCAGACCGCGGCCGGTCCCGAGCCGCGTGCGCTGGGCCGGAGGCTGGCCCGCCACCTGCTCGACGACTGCGGCGGCCAGGCGGTCCTCGACGACCTGGCCGGGGTCGGGGCGCCGTGACCGTGTACCTCGTCGGTGCCGGGCCTGGCGACCCCGGCCTGATCACGGTCAGGGGCGCCGAGGTCCTCGGCCGGGCCGACGTGGTCGTGCACGATCGGCTGGCCGAGCGCTCCCTTCTGGACCTCGCCCCCGTGGGGGCGGAGCGGATCGACGTCGGCAAGCGTCCCGGCGATCCCGTGCACCAGGACGAGATCAACGACCTGCTCGTGGCGCAGGGCCGAGCCGGGCGGTGCGTCGTGCGGCTGAAGGGCGGCGACCCGTTCGTCTTCGGCCGGGGCGGCGAGGAAGCCGAAGCGCTCGCCGCCGCCGACGTCGACTTCGAGGTGGTGCCAGGCGTGACGGCAGCCGTCGCCGTTCCCGCCTATGCGGGCATCCCGGTGACCCATCGCGGGGTGTCGACCTCCTTCACGGTGGTGACGGGTCACAGCCGTCAGGCCCTCGATGCCGAGGTCGACTGGGACGCCCTGGCCAGAGTGGGAGGGACGATCGTCGTCCTGATGGGTGTCGCCCACCGGGACGAGATCGCCCGGCGTCTCATCGCTGGAGGCCGCCCGCCGACGACCCCGGTGGCCGCGGTCAGCTGGGGCACCCGACCGGTCCAGCGCAGCCTCCGCACGACGCTCGCCGGCCTGGCCACGGCGGATCTGGCACCGCCCGTCACCATGGTCATCGGCCCCGTGGCCCAGCTGGACCTGGCCTGGTTCGAGCGCCGCCCGCTCCTCGGGTGGACGGTCGTCGTGACTCGGGCCCGGTCCCAGGCTTCCTCGCTCGTGGATCGCCTGAGGTCGGCGGGCGCGGCGACGGTCGAGCTCCCGGTCATCTCGCTGACGGCGGCCGCCGACGGGGGGACAGCCCTGCGAGCCGCCGCCGAACGGCTCGACCGCTACCGGTGGGTGGTCTTCACCTCGGCCAATGCCGTCGATGCGCTGTTGGGCCTGGTGCGCGATGCCCGCGCCTTCGGCTCGGCGCGCGTCGCCGCCATCGGGACGGGTACCGCCGATGCCCTCGCCCGGCGGCACCTGGTCGCCGATCTGCTGCCCGAGCGCTTCGTCGCCGAGGGGCTCCTCGACGTCTTCCCCGACCCGGCACCCGACGACCGCGCTGGTGGCGGGCGGGTGCTGCTCCCCCGGGCGGCGGACGCTCGGGACGTGCTGCCCAAGGGACTGCGGGCCAAGGGCTGGCACGTCGACGTGGTCGAGGCCTACCGGACCGAACGTGTCCGGCCGTCAGCTGACGCCCTGGAGGAGGTCCGCTCGGCGCAGGTGGTCACCTTCACCTCGTCGTCGACGGTGACCGGGTTCGTCGAGGTGGTCGACCGCGGCGACGTGCCCCCGATCGTGGCCTGCATCGGCCCGGTCACCGCCGACACGGCCCGGTCCCTCGGTCTTCACGTGGATGTGGTCGCCGGCACCCACACCATCGACGGGCTGGTCGACGCGCTCGTGGAAGCCCGCGCTGGCCTGCGGCCGTAGGCTGAGGACGTGAGCTTCCCCGCCCGCCGGCTGCGCCGGCTGCGGCGCCTGCCCGCGCTGCGGCGCATGGTGGCCGAGACCAGGGTGTCGGTCGACGACCTGGTGGCGCCGCTGTTCGTCCGCGAGGGTGTTGACGAGCCTCAGCCCATCGCGTCGCTGCCCGGCGTCGTCCAGCACACCGTCTCCTCGCTCGTGAAGGAAGCCCGCCGGCTGAGCACGCTCGGGGTGCCCGCCGTCGTGCTGTTCGGTCTCCCTGCGGCCAAGGACGCCATCGGCTCGGAGGCCTGGAACCCCGACGGCATCGTCCAGGTGGCGCTGCGGGAGCTTCGCCACGAGCTGGGCGACGCCATGGTGCTCGTCGCCGACCTGTGCCTGGACGAGTACACCGACCACGGCCACTGCGGGGTGCTGACCGCGTCGGGGACCGTGGACAACGACGCCACCCTCGAGCGCTACGCCCAGGTGGCGACGGCCCAGGCGGCCGCCGGTGCCGATGTGGTGGCACCGAGCGGGATGATGGACGGCCAGGTGGGCGCCATCCGGGCCGCCCTGGACGCCGGCGGCCGGCCGGAGGTCGCCGTGCTCGCCTACGCGGCCAAGTACGCGTCCGCCCTCTACGGGCCCTTCCGCGAGGCCGTCGACGTGACCATCGCCGGAGGCGGGGACCGGCGCGACTACCAGCAGGACCCACCCAACCGGCGCGAGGCGCTCGGTGAGGTGGCCCTCGACGTCGCCGAGGGCGCCGACATCGTCATGGTCAAGCCCGCCCTCGCCTACCTCGACGTGATCGCCGCCGTACGGGCCCGCTTCGACGTTCCCGTGGCCGCGTACCACGTGAGCGGCGAGTACGCCATGGTCAAGGCGGCGAGCGAGCGGGGTTGGATCGACGGCGCCGCCGTCGCCCTGGAGCACGTCGGCGCCATCAAGCGGGCTGGGGCCGATGTGATCCTCACCTACTTCGCCTCCGAGCTGGCCGAGACGCTCGGTGGTTGACGCACGCCTGTCGGCCACGACCAACGCCGAGCTCTACGAGCGGGCGTGTGGGGTACTGCCGGGAGGGGTCGACTCGCCGGTACGCGCCTTCAAGGCGGTGGGCGGGACGCCGTACTTCGTCGACCGGGCCGAGGGCGCCTACGTCTGGGACGTCGAGGGCCGCCGCTACGTCGACTACGTCCAGTCCTACGGCGCCTCCATCCTGGGCCACGCGCATCCGGCCATCGTCGACGCCGTGCTGCGGGCGGCCCGTCGGGGAACCTCCTACGGCGCCCCCACCGAGGGCGAGGTGCTCCTGGCCGAGGCCATCCGCGACCGAGTGCCCCGTTGCGAGCTCGTGCGGCTCACCTCGAGCGGGACGGAGGCGGCCATGAGCGCGGTGCGCGTGGCGCGCGGCGCGACCGGCCGGACGAAGGTGGTGAAGTTCGCCGGCTGCTATCACGGCCACAGCGACGGGCTCCTGGCCGGCGGGGGGAGCGGGGTGGCGACGCTGGGACTGCCCGACTCCGCCGGCGTTCCGCCCGCCGCCGTCGCCGAGACCGTGGTCGTCCCCTACAACCGGGTGCCTGAGGTCGGCTCCGACGTCGCCTGTGTCATCGTCGAGCCCGTCGCCGCCAACATGGGGCTGGTGCCTCCCCTCCCGGGGTTCCTCGACGGCTTGCGGCGGGCGTGCGACGAGGCGGGCGCCCTCCTCGTGTTCGACGAGGTCATCACGGGCTTCCGGGTCGCCCCCGGCGGTGTCACGGAGACGAGCGGCGTGGTGCCCGACCTGTGGTGCTTCGGGAAGGTGATCGGCGGCGGGCTGCCGGTGGGCGCGTTCGGCGGCCGGCGCTCGATCATGGAGGAGCTGGCGCCGGTGGGCCCCGTGTACCAGGCGGGCACGCTGGCCGGGAACCCGCTGGCGACCGCGGCCGGGCTGGCCGCCCTCGAGCTCCTGACGCCGGCCGCCTACCACGCCCTGTCGCAGCGGGTGGCCCGCTTCGCCTCCGGCCTGGAAGGCGCCTTCCGTGCTGCCGGCGTCGCCGCTCAAGTGCCGGTGGTCGGACCGCTCATGGGGCTGTTCTTCGGTGCCGACCCGGTGATCGACTACGACACCGCGCAGTCGTCGGCGGCCGGCGGAGGCTACGCCCGCTTCTTCCACGCCATGCTGGCGCGGGGCGTGACGCTTGCTCCGGGGCCCTACGAGGCGATCTTCCCCAGCCTGGCGCATACCGACGAGGACTTCGCCTTCACCTTGGAGCAGGCGGGCGAGGCGGCGGCCTGCGTCGGCGGGGGCCGCTAGGCCCGCTCTACGCGCGACGCGCCAGCGCTGCCACCGCCCGGTAGGCGGCCTCGGCGGGACCCAGCTCGTCGGGACGCAGCAGGTTGGCCATGATCCGGAGCACCCACTCCATGAGCGTGCGGCTGTGCATGCCGGTGCCCACCAGCGCCCGCATCAGCTGGGGTCGTCCGATGATCTGCACGAACGCCTGCGCGACCCGGTAGTAGAGCCCGTAGCGGTGCACGAGGGCCGACTCGTAGTCGCGGAGGGCGCCGTCGTCGCCGGTGGCGAGCGCCTGGCCGACGGCGGCGGCGGCGAGGCGTCCCGTCTCGTAGGCGTAGGCGATTCCTTCGCCGTTGAACGGGTTGATCGCTCCCGCCGCGTCCCCCGCGACGAGGTAGCCCGGGCCTGAGCGGGGACCGACCGAGAGGCCCATCGGCAACCGCCCGCCGGTTGGCGCCCCGCATGACGTCGTGGGAGAGAGCTCCCAGGAGCGTGGCGCGGTCTCGACGAACGCGGCCATGAGCTCGGTGGTGTTCACGCCCGCCCACCGGTTCGAGGTCGAGAGCAGACCGACGCCGACGTTCACCCGACCGTCCCCCAACGGGAAGATCCAGCCGTACCCGGGAAGCACCTGACCGTGCCCGTCGCGCACGTCGAGGTGGGACTCGATCCAGGGCTCGTCGTGCCGGGGAGACCGGTAGTAGCCCCGAAGTGCCATCCCGTGTGCCATGGCGCGATCCCGGCTCGTGCCCAGCGCCCGCCCGAAGCGGGAGTTGGCGCCGTCGGCCACGACCACGTACCGAGCGCTGATCCGGTCGAGGGCGCCGTCGTGACCTGCGACCGTCGCACCCCGCACGCGGCCGTCCTCGAGCACCGGTGCCGTGGCCTCGGTGCCCTGACGGAGGGTCGCGCCGGCCTTCTGGGCCCGCTCGGCCACGACCTGGTCGAGGTCACGCCGGGTCACCACGTAGCCGT
>JBPYEZ010000081.1:0-2782 GCA_051984395.1 Acidimicrobiales bacterium
AGCACAGACGAAGCCAACAAGTAGCGGACCCTCATGATGTTCCTCCGATCAAGCTGAGGCGGAGGGTATGGGTCGGTGGTCGCGCAGGATTCCGGTGGATACGACGGCGCAGCTGTTCTTCCGCCAACGACGCGGACTCAGCGAGGCGCGGGCGTCTCCCCCATCCCATGGTCAAGCAGACAATTCTCCGCCGGTTGGAACAATCGTTTCAAACGGAGCATTTCGGCACAAGGGCTGTGACGTGGAGATTTGCCCGAGGGGGCGCCGCGCCGACCTTGCATTGGCCGAGGATGACCCTGCCGTCGGTGATCCCCAAGCGACCGGTGTCGACGACTGTCGGCGCCTCGACGTCGGACGGCGATCCCGCCCAGAGTCCTGCCGGGGGCGCTCAGTGGGATTTGCTCATCGAGGCCACATCGTGCCCCGACGAAGAGCTCAGGCCGGCCCGCCAGGAGGAGGAATCGCACCGAGTTGCATCAAGAGGCCGGCGGCGTCGATCTGCGACCAGTGCTCGACCAGTTTCCCATCGGCGATGCGGTGGATTGCAATCCCCTCCATCTTCACGTCCTTCCCAGTCGGAGGGATACCGAGGAACTCACCGGTGTGCTTGCCGTAGGCGGTGATTCGAGTGATGACCCGGTCTCCGTCGGCGTACTGGTCCTCGACCTCGTGGCGGAAGTCGGAGAAGGCTCCGAGGGCGTACTCGAACGCCTGCTGCGCCCCCTCGAACCCCTTTCCTTCGATAGGGAACGGGGGCGGGTTGTGATCAACATAGGAGCCACTCACGTACTTCTCCACGACGCCGATGTCTCCGGTGTCGACATCCTTGAGCCACCGCCGGACCAGGGTCTTGTTGTCCTCGGTTGACATGTCCGCTCCCCTCCTCGCCGCCCGGAGGTCGCCTGCCGGGCCTTGCGACTTCTTACCGCATGGCTGCGACCTCGTCGAGGGATTCGCGCACCATCCACAAGGTGCCGTACCTCGTTCCCAACAAGAAACCTTGGCCGACCACGAGAACCGTTCCTCGTACGCCGCCTAGACTCTCCCGGTTGTCATCGCAGCGGCTGTTCTGGCCAGGGCGTAGGCTGTCGCCAACACCGAAGTGGCCGGGCGGTGCCACACCACCCCCCAAGTCTGGGATCGATCATATGGACAGGAGTTGGCCGTGACCCTCAACCTGGCCTCGGCCCGGGGGTGGGTGGCCCAGAACCAGGTCTTTGCCGAGAAGAAGCGGCGCGAGGGCGACGTCGCTGGGGCCCGGTACTTCGCCGAGCTGGCTGCCACCGAGCAGGCCAAGATCGATGCCCTCGTCGAGGCCAAGGCCCTGGCACGGGGGCTGGCCGAATGTGACGGTCCCATCGCCGACGACGGGTCCAGGCTGTGGTTCCTGCTGGACAGGGTCATCCCCGAGGTCGACCTCATGGAGGTCATCGAGGCCCACGTCGTCGACGGGGAGGCCGCGGAGCCGATCAGCCCCGACACGGTCTTCGACGGCTGGGATCAGGACGACTGATCCGTCAGGGCCCGTTCGGGGCGCCGGGCGCACGGACGGCGAGCCGGCGCGTGCGCGAGCAGGGCTCAGAGCCGCGCTGAGCACACGTCGGGGATGACCCGTTAGTGCACCGCCGAGATCCCGAGATCGGCCTTCGCCTCCTTCCGCCACGCCACGACCCTGTTCCCGAGGACCACGCTGGCCTGCTCGTACGCGCCGACGACTTCCGCTGAGCCCACCTTCCCTGCCTGCCTCACGTGAGCGACCTTCTCTCCCAGGGTCCTGGCGACTGCCGCCGCCGCCTGCTGTGTCTCCGCGCTGCCGTACAGAAGGATGTGACCGAGCGCCGCAGTGACGACCGCTGTCTGCTCCTCGTAGCGACGCTGGGCGCGGACGAGCATCGCCAGTCCGTGGAGGTAGCCGATGGGCTTGGGACGATAGGTCAACAGGAGGCCGGCGGACTGCCACGCCACGGCCACGACGGTGCCGAAGTCCTTGTACGCCTGCGCCCTGACGGCGCGGTTCTGCTCGTCGCGGACGACCTCCTCCCGCCGCGGTCCCGCAGGTGGCGTGGAATCGACGAGCACGCCCGCCAGGGGATCCACCGCCGGCGGTGCCCCGGTCCAGGCGGTTGCGACTCCAGCTGCGGCTGCGGCCCAGGGCGGCAACAGCCTGCGAACGAGCGCCATACGACGATCCCCTCTCTGTCCTGTGCAGACAGACGGCTGCGAGGCCCGATGGTTACAATCCGCCGCCCTTCTCCAACGGACCGGAGGTGGCGACCAGGTTCATCGCTCGGGTCCATCGGAACGAGCAGCGTCGAGTGGACGCCGTACTGACGTGGCGCAGATCCGCGCCGACCCGGCACGAGGGCGCCCGACGGTCACCGCCGTGACCACGGCGCCGAGCAGGAAGGCAGCGGCGGCGATCACCAGGCCGACCCGCAGCCCAGGTACGAAGGCGGCGCGGCCGGCCACGAGGGTGCCGAGCAGGGCCACGCCGATCACCCCGCCGACCTGACGGGCGGCGTTGATCGTGCCCGACGCCAGCCCACCCCGCTCGGGCGGCGCCGCCTCCATCACCGCCGCGGTGGCTGCCGGCATGGTGAAGGACATGCCGAGACCGGCAGCGACGAACGGCACGAGCAGCAGGGCGTAGGCGCGGTGGGTGCCGACGACCATCGCCAGGACGAGCAGTCCGGCCCCTCCCAGGCACAGGCCTGCGAGCATGGGCCGGCGGGGACCGGTACGGGCCATGACCCGACCCGACGTGATCGAGCCCACGATCGCC
>JBPYEZ010000082.1:0-4048 GCA_051984395.1 Acidimicrobiales bacterium
CCAGGCCCGTCACGGCTACCCGCCGGCCGGTGGCCTCCTGGCCCCGCGCACGGCCCCAGGCCAGCTGCATCAGAGCTTGGAGGTGATCAGGTTGAAGGCCTGCTCGACCGTCTCGATACCCTCCAGCTCGGACTCGTCGATGGTGATGTCGAACGCCTCCTCGAGGGCCATCACCAGCTCGACCAGGTCGAGGCTGTCGGCGTCGAGGTCGTCGCCGAAACGGGCGTCGAGGGTGATCTGGTCGGGCTGGACCTGGAGCACCTCGACAGCGGAGGTCTTGAACTTCTCGAAGGCGGCTTCGTTGTCCACTGAGGATGTTTCCTTTCGGTGATGGTTGACTGGACTATCAGGCATTAGATGCCCATCGCCAGGCCGCCATCCACGGGCAGCACGGTACCAGTGATGTAGGAGGCCTCTGGCGATGCGAGGAATGTGACGGCCGTGGCCACCTCCTCGACGGTGGCGACCCGACCGAGGGGGATCATGGCAGTGAGCTCGGCCATTCGGGTGTCGGCCACGTCGTCGAGCATGTCGGTGGCCACCGGCCCAGGGGCGACGAGGTTGACGGTGATCCCACGCGACCCGAGCTCACGGGCGAGCGACCGGGCCAGACCCAGCAGGCCCGCCTTGCTGGCGGCGTAGTTGGCCTGCCCCTGCCCTCCGGCGAAGCCGGCAGCCGACGAGACGAGGACGATGCGCCCCTCGTGGGCCCGCACCATTCCCCGGACCGCCCGCTTGAGGACCCGGTAGGTCCCCGTCAGGTTGGTGTCGAGCACGTCCGCCCAGCTGTCCTCGTCCATCCGCAGGAGCAGCGTGTCCCGGGTGATCCCTGCGTTGGCGACCAGGACCTCCACGGCGCCCCACTGCTCCTCGACGGCCTCGAAGGCATGGTCCACGTCGGCCGGCGACGTCACGTCGCATCGCAGGCACAACAGCTCGGTCGAGCCCTCCGTGCGTCCTTCGGGCCCCGCCGGCGGCTTGGTGCGGAAGGTGACGGCCACGCGGTCGCCGCCGTCCTGGAACCGCCGGGCACAGGCCAGACCGATGCCCCGCGACCCACCGGTGACGAGCACGACCCGTTGCGGGAGGGCGCTCACCGGCCCCACCTGATCACGACGCTGGCCCACGTCATGCCGGCGCCGAAGCCCGACAGCAGCACGTTGTCCCCGTCGCGGAGGCGGCCCCGGTCTGCCGCCTCGGCCAGCGCCAGCGGGATCGAACCGGCCGAGGTGTTGCCGGTCCGGTCCAGAACCGTGGCGGTGCGGTCGAGGGGGATCCGGAGGCGCTGGTTGGCAGCCTCGATGATTCGCAGGTTGGCCTGGTGGGGGACGAAGAGGGCGATGTCGTCCGCCCCGAGCTTGGCTCGCTCCAGGGCCGCCTGGGCCGACTCCACCGTCACCCGCACCGCCCGCCGGAAGACCTCGCGCCCGTCCATCTTGATGGAGCCACCGTGGTCGCAGTAGAGCAGGGGGACGCCCGAGCCGTCGACGCCGAGGTCCCAACCCAGGATCCGGTCATCGCCCGGGAGGGCCTCCAGCACCAGGGCACCGGATCCGTCGGCGAACAGCACGGCCGTGCCCCGGTCGCCGGGATCGGTGATCGTCGAGAGAGTGTCGGTCCCGATGACCAGGGCCCGGTCTGCCCCCGTGCTGATGAGGGCGTGGGCGGTGACCACGGCGTAGACGAAGCCCGAGCAGGCGGCGTTGAGGTCGAAGGCCGCGCACCGTCGCAGGCCGAGCTCGCGCTGGACGGTGGCCGACGTCGCCGGGACGGCCTGGTCGGGCGTCGTCGTGGACAGCACGAGCAGGTCGACGTCGGAGGGGAGCAGACCCGCCTTCGCCAGGGCGGCCCGGCCGGCGGCCACCGAGAGCTCGGAGGTGATACCGCCGACCCGCCGCTCACGGATACCCGTGCGCTCGATGATCCAGTCGTCGCTGGTGTCGAGTCTCGCCTCGAGGTCGGCGTTCGTGACCACCGTCTCGGGCAGGGCGGATCCCCACCCGGCGATGGCCGCCCCCCGGGTCACAGGGTGGGTGCCGCGCTCAGCCACGCGACCGGCTGTCCGGCGAGGACCCGCTGGCCGGCGAGGGCCAGGAACCCCTGCAGCGAGCCCGAGAACGGCGACCGCACCTCCTCCGAGCCGACGCTACCGACGACCTCGCCGACCTCGACCCGGTCCCGCAGGTCCCGCCTCGGCTCGAAGACCCCGGTGGCCTGGCTCACCACCAGACGCTCGGAGGTGTACAGGTGCTCGCCTTGATGGTCGGCGGCATAGGCATGGAGTGGGCTCTCGCCGGCCAGGGCCTCGACCAGCACGTCGAGGTCGTCGGGCTTGGAGACGCTCACCGCCAGTGAGCCCTGCACGGTGCGGCGGGCGAGGGACGAGAGCACCCCGCCCGGCCCGACCTCGACGAAGGCCGTGACACCGGTCTCGGACAGCGCGCTGAGGGTCTGGTGCCAGCGCACCGGGCTGCACAGCTGAGCCGACAGGAGGCCGGGCCACTCCTCGGCGGTGCCGTGGGGGCGGGCGTCGACGTTGGCCGTGACGGGGATCTCGGGATCGGCGAAGGTGGTGGCGGCAAGGGCCTTGCGCAGCCGGTGGCGGGCAGCTGCCATGAGCGGGGTGTGAAAGGCACCGCCGACCGGGATCGGCAGGACCCGCCGGGCCCCGAGGGTCTTGGCCACCTCGGCTGCTGCGGCCACTCCCTCCGCCGTCCCGGCCACGACGACCTGACCGGGCGAGTTGTAGTTGGCCAACCACACGTCGCTCTCCGCCCGCTGACAGGCTGCTTCGGCGTCGTCGTCACTGATCCCGATGAAGGCGGCCATCGTGCCGGGGCTCTCGTCGGCGGCCCCCTGCATGGCATCTCCGCGCTCGGTCACCAGGCGGGCGCCGTCCTCGAAGCCGAGCGCTCCGGTGGCGACGAGCGCCGTGTACTCGCCCAGGCTGTGACCGGCGCAGGCCGACGGGGCGAGCCCGAGCCGCTCGATGGCGTCCAACGCCACCAGGCTGAGGGCGAACGTCGCCAGCTGGGCGTTCCTCGTGGCGGTGAGCTCGTCGCTGTCCGCCTCCAGCAGCAGACCGGCGATGTCCCGCCCGGCCGCCTCCGAGGCGTCGCCCACCACCTCCCAGGACGGATGGTCGACCCATGGCTGACCCATGCCGGGCCGCTGTGATCCCTGTCCGGGAAAGGTGAATGCCAGCACCGCCGCTCCTCTGAGTGCCAACTGTGGTGTGCCGTTCGCAACCCGGCCTGGGTCTCAGACCGCACCGGGCCCTCACGGGTTTCACCGGCTCTCCCCCTACGCCTGCTGGAGAAGCCGCTCCTCCTCGTTCATCGCATGCCCAGCCGCCGCTCGTTCTGAGCCAGCAAACGCTGGCGGAGGGCGGCCACCGTCGTGCCGATGAACGCCATCCCGAGCAGCAGCCACCGACGCACGTGCACTCCGTTCACCTTAGCTCGCCCGTCTGCTCGAACACCTGTTCGATACGGTAGGTCGATGACCCGGCCGGTCGCCGACATCGAGCTGGTGGCCGACCTCATCTCGGCGGGGGTCTCGCAGGCGGAGGCGGCCCGACGAACCGGGATCCCGCGCGCCACCCTTCGTGACTGGATCAAGGTCGGGCTGGACGAGGCGATGGCGAAGCGTCGACTCGTCCGACCGCCCCAGCCATGTGATGAGCGACCGTGCTCCAGCCGCGAGGTCCCTTCCAGACGTGCGTACGCCTACTTGCTCGGGATGTACCTGGGTGACGGCTGCATTTCGGCTGTTCGCGGCGGTGGCTTCAGGCTCCGGATCACGCTCGACGCGAAGTACCCGGGCATCGTCGACGAGTGTGTGCGAGCCATGGCTTCGGTGCGTCCCAACCGGGTGGGACGAGTCGACAAGGTCACCTGGCTCGAGCTGTGGTCGTGCTCAAAGCACTGGCCGTGCTTGTTTCCCCAGCACGGCGCCGGCCCGAAGCACCGGAGGGACATCGTTCTCGACCCGTGGCAGGAAGAAGTGGGCTTCGATCAATATCCTTCCCTGCTGCTGCGGGGGCTCG
>JBPYEZ010000083.1:0-4598 GCA_051984395.1 Acidimicrobiales bacterium
TATTCTATACACCCGAGCATGAACGACAAGATCTACATCCACGAGCTCGTCGAGATCCTCGGCCACAACCGGGCTCGCTACATGCACCACATGACGGCCAACTGGAGCCCCATCGCGCAAGAGGAGCGCCATCAGCTCTGCTACGGGGTGTGGGGTGTGGTGGGGAGCACCTCGGACTGGCCACAGGTCCTCAATATCTGGGAGGAAGATGGTTTCGAGGGCCTGGCGGCGTCGTTCGGGCACGAGCTCCGGCACCCGGGCCTCCAGGATCCCAAGCTGGCCAAGTGGTGGGCCGAGGCGGCCAACTACCGGCGCGGCGGGCGGGACAGGATCCTCGTGCCGGCGCCGTGGACTCTGACCATCGAGGAGCTGTGCGCCGAGGGCGTCCGGGGGGAGGTCTACGCCCACGGGCAGACCCAGGTGCGGCAAGGCGGCTCGCATGAGTACCTCGAGCATGTTCGGCGCACCGCCGTGCCGCTGTACGAGCAGCACGGGTGGGTGCTCGTCGGCGCATGGGAGACGGCGATGTCGAACGAGTCCGAGTGCATCTTCTTGTGGGCGATCTCCTCGTGGGACGGGTGGGCGGCCCTGGAGCGAGCCGAGAGGGCCGACAGCCCGCTGGGACGATGGCGGCGCGCCAGCTACGAGAGAACGATCTCGTCGCGACGGTTCCTCGTCGTCGACTCGCCCCTGTCACCCTTGCGCCTCGGCCGCCAACCGGCCAGGTCCGACAGGAGCGACGACTGGACGGACCTCTGACCTACTTCGTCCCGGGTCCGCCTCAGGAAGCGCTGTCGAGAAGGCCGCGCTGACGCAGGACGGCGACGACGTTGTCGCCCTGGCGTCTCATCATCCGCTGGTACTCGGTGGCGGCCCGGTCACCGTCGCGACGTCTCATCGCCCTGGCGATCGCCGTCAGCCCTCGCCGCTCGCCTTCGATGGCGGCGGGCACGAGCTCGAAGAAGTTGCCGGGCACCAGTCCCGACATGGCGCGCAGCACGACGTTGATCCGTGGTGAGCGCGCCGCCCCCGTGATGGCGGCATGGAAGTCGATGGCGAGGCCCTCGAGCTCTTCTGGATCGTCGGTCTCGTCGAAGGCGTCGGCCAGCTTGGCCAGCTCGTCCTCCAGGCCTGGTGCCCGACGCGCCAGTGCGCGCTTGGCCGCGAATCCATAGACGAGGCCGTACAGCTCGTAGTGATCTCGAACCGCCTGCTCGTCCAGTGCGGTCACGAACGCGCCTCGGTGAAGCTCGATGGTGACCCAGCCGCCGCTTTCCAGGGCGATGAGGGCCTCTCGGATCGGTATGCGGCTGATCCCGAGATCCTGGGCGAGCTCGTCCTGAGGCACGCGCTCGCCGGGTCGGAGCTCGCCTTCGAAGATCAATCGCCGAATGTACAGCGCGGCGTCGGTGCCGCTGCTCCGTCTGGCGAGCCGTTGAGCAGAAGAAGTGCGAGGCATTGCCCTCCGGAGCAGCTTAGGACTCGTCCCTGGAATGCATATTGTATCGACATTGGTGTCGGGAGAGGTTGAAGGAGACGAACCGGCGGTCGGGGTGCGGGGAGAGCCCGCGCGTGCTAGCCATCGTCGGTGGCCAGCGAGGCCAGCTCCGATCGCAGCAACTTGCCCGTCTCGTTTCTCGGCAGCTGTCGCACGTGGTGGAAGGCGACGGGCACCTTGTACGGCGACAGGTGGCCGCGGCACAGAGCTTCCAGATCCTCGGCTCGGGCGGCGTCTCCGGTGAAGAAGGCAACCGGCACCTCGCCCACGCGATCGTCCGCGGCTGCGACGACGGCGACATCGGTCACGGCGGGGGAGAGCCGGAGCACGTCCTCGACGTCGCCCGGGAACACCTTGTTCCCGCCCCGGTTGATCACGTCGCCGGCGCGTCCCTCGATCCAGACGAAACCCTCCTCGTCGACGCGGGCCAGGTCGCCAGTGTCGACGTAGCCGTCTGGGTCCACCCGGTCCTCGAGGTCGCCGCCGGCTGCGTAGCCGAGCGCCCGGTTGGGCGGGCGCACGTGGAGCCGCCCGGTTTCGCCCGCCTCCAGGACCTGGCTCTCGTCCCCGACGACCCGGATCTCCACCCCCGGATGAGGCCGGCCGACGGCTCCGACCTTCTCTGGGAACGCCTTGGCGTCTGCTGCGGTCCAGCCGATGACCTCGCCGATCTCGGCCTGACCGTATCCGTTCAGGACGAAGGCGTGGAACCGCTCGGTAAACCGCCGGGCCTGAAGGGGCGAGAGCGGTGCGGTGATGCTCCGCACGTACTTGAGAGGAGCGAGCTCGGTGGTCTCCGGATCGGCGTTGAGCATGGTGATGGCAGCCGGTGGCAGCACGGTGGAGCGGATCTGGAACCGCCGCACCAATTCGGCGAACTCTCTCGGCTCGAACCTGTCGATGATCACCAGAGCGGCGCCGGCCCGCAGGCCGAACAGCGCGTTGTAGATCCCGGCGTTGAGGGCGAGCGAGACGGGGATGAGGTTGGGCGAGGGCCGCTGCGAGCGATCACCGGGACCTCCCCGGAGCGGACCCAGCACGCGGTCGATGAGCTCGAGGTAGGCGTGGTGGGTGTGCAGGACCGCCTTGGGCTTGCCCGTCGTCCCTGATGTCCAGAGGACGAAGCCGACTCCCGGCTCATAGGTGCGGCCGCCCCGACGAGAAGTGAGGCCCGAGCCGTCGAGCAGCGCTGCCGGACGGGTCACGTCCACGACGCGATCGACCTCGTGAGACGGAGATCGAGGATTCACTGGGACCCAGACGCAGTCGGCCATCCAGGTGCCGAGCATGGCGGCGACCACCTCCGGGCCGTTCGGCAGCTGCGCGGCGACGGCCTGGCCGGAACGGAGCCCTATCCGGCGGAGCTCGTCCGCCACGGCGGCGGCAGACTGCCGGACAGCGCCAGCCGACAGCGCGCGGTCGACCGCGTACAGCAGCGGCTCGTCGTCGGAGAACGGATGGTCCGCGAGCAGGGAGGCCAGGTTCGTCATGTGCTTCCGACCAGCGAGCCGGCCCACGCCACGACCGGACCGGCGACGTCGATCATCCGGCCCAGTTGCGACGGGTCGGTTGCCAAGGAGAGCGGCCTGGGGCGCTCGGCGACGACGAGCCGCGCCAGACGATCCAGGTGATGGCCATACGCCAGTGCCGGTCCGGACGGGTCCCAGACCTCGACCGGGAGGCCGACGCCCAGATGATCGGCGGCTTCGAGCACGGCATGGACGGGTTCGGCCACCGGACCGTCCACCAGGGCCAGGACGCGCCGGGACGGACGGCGGAGCCGGGCGACCAGGGCGCAGGCCGGGCCGAAGCCGGCCGCGTCGGCCCGAGCCGGCACGTGGACGGCCCCGGGCTCGGTCGTCGCCACCGTCCGTGCCACCCAGTAGCCGGCCACGCCCGCGTCGGCCGCCACGAGCCCGCCGGGGCCGAGGCTCAGCGCGTAGTCGAGGGTCGCACGGGTCGGGGCGAGAGGCGCCGCCTCAGCGGACCAACCCTCCTGGGTGACGGCGGCGAGCCCGGCCCGCAGCGGTGGCACGAGCAGATCGGCTCGGGGCCGACACCACCGTTCGGCGAGCGGCCCGAGCGAGCGGGGGTGAGCGACGATCGAGGGGGCGAGCTGCCACCGCTCGGCGGGAGCCTCGTCGGCGTCGAGCCCCGTGGCCACGATCAGATCGGCGTCTGTCAGCCCACCGAGCTCGAAGTCGCGCGCCTGCAGGCCGACCGTCGCCCAGTGGTGCCGGCTCCGCCAATCGAGCACGCCCTTGGCTCCCCACGTGTTGAGCACGCCGAGGCCGGCGCCGGTCGCAAGGGCGTACAGACCCGGCACGGCCCGGTGCCGTATGACATCGGGACCGGCCAGGACGACTGGGGATCGGGCGGTGGCCGCGACCTCGAGGTCGCGAGGATCGGGCTCTCTCCATTCCTCGACGGGAACCGGTGCCGGCGGGATGGCGTCGGGTGCCGGCCCAGCGAGGTCGAGGTCCAGGTGGAGGAGGAGTGGTCCCTCGCTCGCCGACAGGTCCATCTCGAGGAGATCTCTCGGATCGGTGACGGTGTGCTCCGGTGAGGACGGTGCCGGGCCGGCGACGAGCAACCGGCCGCCGCCGGTGTGCACGGCGGCGGGCGCATCGTTCACTCGCCGGTGCGCGGCGGCCAGCTTGGACGCCACGTCCGGGTCGTCCACCTCCGTCACGGTCACGCCGGCCAGAGGCCTGCCGTACACGGCGTCGATCCCCTGCCGGGCGAGCCATCGGGCCAGGAGCTCGCCGGCGGTCGTCACCCGACCCCCATCTCAGCGTCCCGCAGCCGACGGCGGCTGCCACACCGGCTCGCGCTTGTCGGCGAAGGCCCGGGGTCCCTCCTCCTGGTCCGGGTGGCCCCACAGGGACGCCAGCTCCTTCGCCCCCGCCCTACAGGCGTCGGTCAGCCCCACCTCGAGGGCCTGCCACAGGGCGCGCTTGGTGGCAGCCATGGCCGCGGGCGAGTTCCGGGCGATCGTCTCGCCCAGGGCCTGAGCTTCCTCGCGGAGCCGCTCGGGCGGATCGACCACCTGGCTGACCATCCCCAGCTCCAGGGCCCGGCGGGCCGAGATCCGTTCGTG
>JBPYEZ010000084.1:0-5781 GCA_051984395.1 Acidimicrobiales bacterium
TCCAGGTCCACCAGGCTGCTGATGGGGATCGGCTTGGCGAAATGCCGCTTCTCCTCGATGAAGCGGCTCTCCCCGGGACCGTAGGTGAGCGTCTGGTCCTGGAGTGGGCACTCGCCGCCCTTGTCGCAGACGGGACAGTCCAGCGGGTGGTTGATGAGCAGGAACTCCAGCACCCCGTCCTGGGCCTTCTTGACCTTGTCGGAGCTCGTCCGCACCTCCATGCCGTCGGTGGCGGCGACGAAGCAGGCCGGCTGGAGCGAATAGCCCCGGGGGCCCCTGATCTCCACCAGGCACATGCGGCACATGCCGACCGACCGCATCCGGGGGTGGTAGCAGAACCGCGGGATGTAGGTGCCGCCCCGCTCGGCGGCCGCGATCACCATCTCGCCGGGCCGGGCCTCCACCTGGCGTCCGTCGACCACGATCGTCAGCGTGTCCGTGTTGGCGGGCCCGCCTCCCGGGCCGGCCGTGGCGGTGTCAGCCATACGGGCAGGCGCCTTCCTTGATGTGCACCAGAAACTCGTCTCGGAACATGCGGATGGCCCACACGATCGACGACGGGATCGAGGGCCCCAGCACGCAGATGGTGGTCTGTTGGGGCGGCCAGGACAAACCCGGGGCGATGTTGTCGCACATGTCGAGGAGCAGATCCAGGTCCTGCTCGCGGCCGGAGCCCTCCTCGATGCGCCGCACGACCTTCTCGACCCAGCCCGACCCTTCCCGGCAGGGAGTGCACTGCCCGCAGGACTCGCGCCAGAAGAAGCGGACGATGCGCCAGGCGGCGCGCACGACGCAGGTCTGGTCGTCCATGGCCACGACCGACCCGGACCCCAGCATGGAGCCGGCCTTGCCCACCGCGTCCTGGTCGAGGGGCAGGTCGATCTGGTCGGGTCCGAACCACGGCGCCGACACGCCACCGGGAATGAAGGCCTTGAGCTGGCGGCCGTGGCGCACGCCGCCGCCCAGCACGGGCGCGAAGATGAGGTCACGGAAGGTGGTCTTGGCCATCTCCACCTCGTAGTTCCCCGGGCGCCGGACGTGGCCCGACAGGGCGAAGATCCTCGTGCCGGTGGAGCTGCCCTCGCCCAGGGAGGCGAAGCTGCGCCCGCCGTTCTGGACGATCCAGGGCAGGTTGGCGACGGTCTCGGTGTTGTTGACCACCGTCGGCTGGCCGTACAGGCCGATGGCGGCCGGGAAGTACGGCGGCTTGATGCGCGGGAAGCCCCGCTTGCCCTCCAGGCTCTCGAGCAGCGCGGTCTCCTCGCGGCAGATGTAGGCGCCGGCACCGGGGTGGACGACCACGTCGACGGAGAAGCCCGACCCGAAGATGTCGCGGCCGACGGCCCCGTGGCGGTACGCCTCGTTGAGGGCCGCCTGCATGCGTTCGATGCCCAGGGCGAACTCACCGCGGACATAGATGAAGGCCTGGGTCACCTGGTTGGCGTAGGCGGCGATGAGCGTGCCCTCGATGATGGCGTGCGGGTCACGCTCGATGAGGACGTGGTCCTTGAACGTCGCCGGCTCGCTCTCGTCGCAGTTGACGACCAGGTAGCGGACCGGCGCCTGACGCATCATCGACCACTTGCGTCCGGCGGGGAAGCCGGCACCGCCGCGGCCGAGCAGGCTGGCGGCGTTCACCTCCTCCGCGACCGTTTCCGGCAGCATGCCGAGCGCCTTGCGCAGCCCCGCGTAGCCACCCGTCGCCAGGTAGCGCTCGAGGGTGTAGGAGTCCTCGTGGCGCAGGCGCGCCGTGACGATCGGTGCCGCGTTCGTGACTGCCATCAGGACCTCTCGGCCGCGGCGGCCGCGGCGCGCTCAGCCCGGGCCCGGTCGGCCTCGGCCCGCTCGGCCTGGACCTGGTCGGCGGGCACGGCCAGCCCATCCTCGCGGTGCACACGCGATAGCACGCCGTGGCGCGGCACCTCATGGTCGAGGCGACCGGCGGCGAGGTCTTCGACGAGGGTGTCGAAGCGCTCGTTCGGGATCGGCCCGAAGAAGCGGTGGTTCACCTGGAGACACGGCGCCCGGTCGCAATAGGCGATGCACTCGGCCTCCTCGAGGCTGAACATCTGGTCCGGAGTCGTTCCCCCGACGCCGATGCCGAGGCGTTCCTCGGCGTGCTCGACGAGCTCGTAGGCGCCGTTCAGCAGGCAGGCGATGTTGGTGCACACCGACACCATGTAGCGCCCGACCGGCTCGGTGCGCAGCATCTCGTAGAAGCTGGCTGTGCCCAGCACCTCGGCGGGAGTGAGCCCCATGATCTCGGCGATGTGCTCCATGGCCTCGGGGCTCAGCCAACCCTCCTCGCCCTGGGCCAGGTGGCAGATCGGCACCAGCGCCGACCGGGATTCGGGATAGAGCGACATGAGCTCCCGGGCCTGGGCCACGGTCTCGGCGCTGAGACGGGCCATCAGCGGTCGACCTCGCCGAGGATCGGGTCGATGGAGGAGATGATGGCCACCGCATCGGCGACGAGGCCCCCGTGGACCATCGTCGCCATGCTCTGGAGGTTGCTGAACGACGGCGCGCGGATGTGCATCCGGTAGGGCTTGGGCGACCCGTCGGAGACCAGGTAGCAGCCGATCTCGCCGCGGGGCGACTCGATGCCGACGTACACCTCGCCCTCGGGCACCTTGAAGCCCTCGGTGAAGATCTTGAAGTGGTGGATGAGCGCTTCCATCGACTCGTCGATGCGCGCCCGGGGCGGCGGTGTGACCTTCTTGTCGAGGGTGCGGTAGTCGCCGTTCGGCATCCGGTCGGCGACCTGACGGATGATCCGCAGCGACTCGCGGACCTCGTTCAGCCGCACGGCGTAGCGGTCGAAGGCGTCGCCGTACGTGCCCACCACGACGTCGAAGTCGACCTGGTCGTAGTACAGGTACGGCATCGTCCGCCGCAGGTCCCAGGGCAAGCCGGTCGACCGCAGGATGGGCCCGGTCGCCGAGCTGGCGACCGCCGCCTCGGCGGTGATGCGGCCCACACCCTCGGTGCGCTCCCGGAACACGGGCTGACCGGTGAACAGGTCGTCGTACTCGGCCAGCCGGGGCGGGATGAGCTGGCAGATGGCCTCGACGTCGTCCTCCCAGCCGTCCGGGAGGTCGGCCGCCACCCCTCCCGGGCGGATGTAGTTGTGGTTCATGCGCAGGCCGGTGACCTTCTCGAGGAAGTCGAGCACGACCTCGCGCTCCCGGAATCCGTAGATCATCATCGAGGTCGCCCCGAGGTCCATGCCGTTGGTGGCCAGCCACAGCAGGTGCGACGAGACCCTGTTCATCTCGCCGATGAGCATCCGGATCCACGTCGCCCGCTCCGGTATCTCCACCCCGAGCAGGGCCTCGGTGGCCAAGGCGAAGACCATCTCGTTGTGGATCGGCGACAGGTAGTCCATGCGGGTCACGTTGGTGCCGCCCTGGAGG
Organism: Acidimicrobiales bacterium; assembly: GCA_051984395.1. Taxonomy (GTDB): domain Bacteria; phylum Actinomycetota; class Acidimicrobiia; order Acidimicrobiales; family AC-9; genus AC-9. The sequence continues at coordinate 3,417 of JBPYEZ010000084.1, forward strand.
TAGGTGAGGTCCTCCCCGGTCTTCTCCATGCCCGTGTGGAGGTAGCCGATGATCGGCTTGGCCCGCAGCACGGTCTCACCGTCCAGCTCCATCATGATCCGGAGGACGCCATGGGTCGACGGGTGCTGCGGACCCATGTTGATGATCATCGTCTCGTCTTCGCCGACCTCGATGTCGATGTCACTCGGATCGAAGCCAGTGACGCCCTCGGGGCGGCGAAGAAGGTGGCCTTCCTCCAGCTCGCGCTCGGCCGGAGCCGTCCCCTCGCGAGACAGCATCTCCTGGGTGCCCTCCGACGTCTCGGCGACCAGCCTGGTCTCGTCTTCGGTGTCGCTCATGGACGGCTCAACTCTCTCGGCTCAACGCGGTCCGGGTGCTTCCTTGAACTGCACCGGCACCCGCCCGACCGAGTAGTCCTTGCGCAGCGGATACCCCTCCCAGTCCTCGGGCATCAGGATCCGGGTCATGTCGGGATGGCCCGTGAACCTGATCCCATGCATGTCGAAGGCCTCGCGCTCGGGAGCCTCCGACCCGGGATAGAGGTCGAACAGCGAAGGGATCGTCGGGTCGGACTCGGGCACCTGCACCCGGATCCTGATGCGGCGGCGGTGCTCCAGCGAGACGAGGTTCACCACGACCTCGAAGCGCTCGGGACCGACCTCGGGCGGCAGGCTCCGGCCTGGATGCGTCAGGTAGTCGACGGCACACACGTCGACGCACATCTCGAAGCCCTCGTCCCTCAGCCCGGCGACGGCCTGGAGGTAGTCCTCCCGTGACAGGTGCATCACGTCGCCCGTGCCCGCCGCCATCAGCGGGGCGTCCCCACGTAGGCCGGAGCGGGCTGGTCGACGTGCAGCTCGGCGCCTGCGCCCGTGGCCCGCCGGCGGCGGGTGATCTCGCCGGTGCGGATCTTCTCGTGCAGGGTGAGGATCGAGTGCATGAGGGTCTCCGGCGTCGGAGGGCACCCGGGCGAGTAGACGTCGACCGGGACGACCTGGTCGACGCCCTGGACGATGGCGTAGTTGTTGAACATGCCGCCGGTGGACGCGCACACACCCATCGAGAGCACCCACTTGGGCTCGGCCATCTGGTCGTAGACCTGGCGGAGGACGGGCGCCATCTTGTGGGACACGCGTCCGGCGACGATCATGAGGTCGGCCTGGCGGGGCGAGGCCCGGAAGACCTCCATGCCGAACCGGGCCAGGTCGTAGTCGGCCGCCCCGGCCGACATCATCTCGATGGCGCAGCAGGCCAGCCCGAACGTCGCCGGCCACACGCTGCTGCGACGGGCCCACTTCACCAGGTTCTCGAGGTTGCCGGTGAGGAAGTTGTGGTTGAGGCTCTCGAGCCCCATGGTCAGGCCGCCTCGCCGGTGTCCTGGCTGATGCGACGGATCGTCGTGTCGGTGGTCCGCTCCCTCGTCGTCCCCGGCAGCGGGCGCAGCCGCTTGACCGGGCCCCAGTCCAGGGCGCCGTTGGCGATCAGGTAGATGAACGACAGCAGGACGGCGACGGCGAACAGCACCATCTCGACCAGACCGAACGTGCCCAGCTGGCGGTAGATGACCGCCCAGGGGTACAGGAAGATGATCTCGATGTCGATCACGATGAACACCATGGCCACGATGTAGAAGCGAACCGGGAACCGCTCCGCCGGCTCCCGATCGGGCACGATCCCGCACTCGTAGGGGGCCGACTTTGCGCTCGTCGGCCGCCTCGGGGCGAGCACCCTGGACGCCAGGAACGAGCCAGCGGCGAACACGATGGCCAGGACGAACATGCAGACGATCGGCAGGTAGTTATCCATCGGCGGGCTGTCCCCCCTGGTGGCGAGGCCCTGTCGTCGAACCTCGTCGCCTTTGTACCACGGCCCCTCGAACGTGGTCAGATCGGCGCCGCCTCCTTGGGAGCCGGGACCCCGACCGTCGTAGAGTCGCCCTTGTGACCACGTCGCTCGACCGCCGCCATGACGTCCTGATCGTGGGCGCGGGTCCGTCTGGGTCGGCGTGCGCCTACTGGCTGGCCGATGCCGGCTACGACGTGCTGCTGGTCGAGCGCAAGCGCTTTCCGAGGGAGAAGACGTGTGGCGACGGCCTCACGCCTCGCTCGGTGCGCCAGCTCGAGGACATGGGCCTGGCCGGGGAGCTGGCCGGCTTCCATCGCTACGACGGTCTTCGGGCCGTCGCCTTCGGCCGGGAGCTCGAGCTGGCCTGGCCCGATCACCCCGACCTCCCGGCCCACGGCTACGTGGTGACCCGGCGTGACCTCGACCAGGTCGTGGCCGAGCGGGCCCAGAAGGCCGGCGCGACCCTCCGTCAGGGCACCGAGGCCACGGCACCGGTGCTCGAGGACGGCCGCGTGCGGGG
>JBPYEZ010000085.1:0-13553 GCA_051984395.1 Acidimicrobiales bacterium
GCGAACGGTCCCGAACGACGCCAGCGACGCCAGGCTCACACCCTTGACACCCGGCATCGCGACATTGGGCACGTTGAGGTTGACGACCGTCGTCTTGGGCGCGTCGACCAGCCACCTGGTCGCCAGCACCGCCATCCGGGCCGCCGTGCCCCAGTGGATCTCCTTCCCGGCACCGGTGCTCACGGCCAACCCCGAGACGCCGAAGTTGGCCGCCGTGAGAGCGGCGCCCACCGTCCCCGAGTGCAGGGTCGACCGGCCCGTGTTGTGTCCGGGATTGATGCCCGAGACCACCAGCTCGGGCGGAGTCCCGAAGCCGCCGAGACGGGCCAGCAGGACGATCAGCGCCGGCGGGCCGTCGACCCCCAGAGCGTCCAGCCCCGGCGACCCGGGCAGTGCCACGGACTCGTAGGAGATCCCCTCGTTCTGGGCGACGGGGCCGATGGCCGAGCTGCTCCCGCTGCAGTCCTCGAGGGGAGCCGCCACCAGGAGATCGTGGCCGTCCTCGGCCAGCGCGCCGGCGAGCGCGGCCAGACCGGGACTGCCGATTCCGTCGTCGTTGGTCACCAGTACGCGCATGTCGCGGGCGGGTTGTGGGTAACTACGCCTGATCGTCCAGCTCGTCGGCCTCGGGGATCCCGAGATCCCAGTCGAGGAGGAGATTCTCCCGCTCGGCATCCCGGACGACCCGCTCCCGGTTGCGGCGGAACTGCGGGTCGTGAGGCGGCAGCAGCACCAACCGGGCCTGGGTCCGCTGGCGGAACTCCTCAATCAGGGCACGATCGCCGAAATCGGACTGGACCTCCCAGTGAGGGGCCACCGGGCCCAGGTAGACCACCCGAACGTGCCCCCGTGGAGGCTGCGGTGCCTCCTGGTCCTCGGGCAGCTGCGACATGCTCTCCTCCTCGGCTTCGTCGCCGGTCGGGCCCCGTCTTCTCGGGCCGGCCTCTCGGCCGGCCGTATCGTCTCGGGCCGCCAGGCGGTCGAACACAGGTTAGTGGGGCGCCATCCCCGGACTCGCCGGCCCCGTAGACCATCCCAGGAACCAATCGGCCGGTCCCGACGTTGAGGAAGAAACGGAGGTGAGATGGACACCGAATGGATGACAGCGGGCAAGTGCCAGGACATGCCCCCCTCGGTCTTCTTCCCCAACGACGGTGTCGGGGTGGAGGTCGCCCGACGGATCTGCGCCGACTGTCCGGTGAAGACTGCGTGCCTGGAGTACGCCCTGCTCAACCGGATCGATCACGGTGTCTGGGGCGGTGCCTCCGAGCGCGAGCGCCGGCGGATCGCCCGCCGCCGGCGGCTCGAAACCGTCACTGACTCCCGCTGAGGGTGTCCACCACCTCGCGCGAGAGCGACCTCAGGTGTCCCAGCAGGCTGAGCTGGTGGGGCTGGGGGACCGACCGGGCGGCGTTGCGCACGTCGGCGGAGGGTCCGTCGCCGACCGCCGTGAACACGGTCGGTCCGCTCTGCCAGGTGACCACCTCGCCCCCCGCCCACGAGTAGCTGCGCGTCGACGCCGAGAGATGGCCGGGCTGCTCGAAGATCGACAGTCCGTGGACGCCGTCGCTGTAGACGACCCGTAGTCCATCGGAGGCGGGCTCGGCCTGGATCTGCTGGTATCCGCCGGCCAACCGTGAGGGTGCCGAGTACACCGCCGGTAGCCGAGCGGGGGCGGCCCTGGTGGTGGGCCCGGTCGACGATCCGACGGGAGTGCCCGGCGCATGGGTCAGCCGCAGGCTCAGATCGTCGAAGACCATCGACCGCACCACGGAGCCGTGATCGTCGAGCTCGGCCCGGGAGAGGACCAGGCCGGTGGCCTGGTCGAGGGCGAGGGTCTCGGTGGACCCGGCGCCGGACGAGATCTGCAGCAGAGTCGTCGGACGGCCGGCGATGATCGGTCCGTTCGTCTCGGTGGTGTGGTACTTGCCTGCGAGTGAGGGCAGCGGCCCGACGTCGGCGGGCCACTCGGCGCCCTGGGGTCCGCCTCGTCCGCCGATGTGAACGACACCGTTGGTGCCCTGGACTGGGAGTCGAGCGCTGTGGGCTCCTGACCGGTCGACCCACGAGAACTGCACCAGACCGTCGAAATCGAGCCCCTCCAGACGCCCGTCGGGGACCACCATCTCGCTCCCGCTCGAGGCGGCCGAACCAGCGGCGCCTGCCGATGACGAACCGGCGCCCACCACCGCGCCGGCGGTGGGAACGGCGGCGGCGACGCCGGTCACGAGGAGGACGACCGCGCCGACGCGCCGGTGGGTCATCTCAGGGACTCGTGCTCGTCGGGACCCCTGCGGGCGCCATCTCGGTGATGGGGTCGGGACTTGGGGTCGAGGTGGCGTGGATGCGCTCGAAGCGGTTCACGGGCGGGGTGACGCTCTGGCGGGGCGGGCTCAGGGTGAAGACGAGCGCGGCGACCACACCAGCGATCACCGACGCGCCGGCGATGAGCAGCGTGAGTCGCCGGTGGCGACGCAGCAGGCGGGGGACGAAGCTCTCGGGCGGCCTGGGCTCCTCGAGACCCCGCAGCAGCTGGCGGGTGCGATCGATCTCGGCGAGCTCCTCGGCACAGACCTGGCAGCCCCGCAGATGACGTCGGGCGGCGGTCAACTCGTCTGCAGGAAGCTCACCGTCGAGCAGCGAGCTGAGCCGATCGCCCAGATGGCCACCCTCGTGCTCGCCGGCAGGGCGGCCGCCGGGGGGTTGCGCACCGCTCACGACAGCGCCTCCCGCAGCAGGGCCCGGCCGCGATGGATCCGGCTGCGAACCGTACCGACGGGAATCCCGAGGGCCTCGCTGATCTGCTGGTAAGAGAGCCCGACCACGTCACAGAGGACCACGGCGACGCGAAACTCCTCCGGCACGCGCAGGAGCGCCCGCTCGACGTCGGACGGCAGAGCCTCGGCCATCAGCTCCTCGTCTGCGGCCGGCGACGTCCCGAAGGCACCTTCGGGCTCTTCTCCGAGAGATGCCGCCGGGCGGCGCCGGCGACGGCGTACGTCGTCGAGAAAGGCGTTGGTGACGATGCGGCTCAACCATCCCTCCATCGACCCCGGCCGATACGTGCGCAAGCCCTTCCGAACCCGCAAGAGGGTCTCCTGAACGAGGTCCTGGGCGTCATCGGGGTCTCCGGTCAGGCGGTAGGCGATCGTGTACAGAAACCGGCCGTAGCTGCGAGCGACCCCCTCCCAATCAGGAACGACCTGGGTCTCTCCCTCAGCTACCTGAACGCCGGCAGTGGGCCCACGGGTTCCCGGGGGCGAGCTGGGGTCTGACCACAGGGCCCCTCGGTCACGGCCGCCACCTGCTCTGATGGCCTCACGGTAGTGTCCCTCGACGGGCTAGTGCTGGAGTGCATCCGCTGCTGGAATCCGTCGTCAACCTGAGCGAGGGGCGTCGAGAGGACGTGATCGCTCGCATCGCGGCCGCAGCAGGTCCGAGCCTGCTCGACGTGCACCGCGACCGGCACCACCACCGGTCGGTGCTCACGCTCGGCGGCCCCGAGGTCGAGGATGCGGTGCGCGCCGTCAGCAGACGCGCCGTCGAGGAGATCGACATCACCGCCCACGAGGGGGCCCACCCCCGGATGGGAGCCGTCGACGTGGTCCCCTTCGTGCCGCTGGACGGAGGGTGCGGCTTCGCCGGCGCCGTCGCCGCCAGGGATCGGTTCGCCTCCTGGGGAGGCAGCGAGCTCGGGCTCCCCTGCTTCCTGTACGGACCAGAGCGATCGCTCCCGGAGGTGCGCCGGCGGGCATTCCACGACCTTCGGCCGGACACGGGCCCGATGACACCCCATCCGACGGCCGGAGCCACCGCCGTGGGCGCCCGCGGCCTCCTCGTGGCCTACAACCTGTGGCTGGTGGACCCCGACGTGTCCCTGGCGCGGGCGCTCGCCGCCGAGCTGCGCGCTCCCGCAGTCCGCGCCCTGGGTCTCGACGTCGGTGGGCACGCCCAGGTCTCCTGCAACCTCATCGATCCGCTGCGCGCCGGGCCCGCCGACGTGTTCGACACCGTGGCCCGCCGGGCCGAGATCGACCGGGCCGAGCTGGTCGGCCTGGTCCCTGCTGCCGTTCTCTCCACGACGCCCGACCGCCGTTGGAGCGAGCTCGACCTCGATCCGTCCCGGACGATCGAAGCCCGTCTCGAATCAGCGGGGATCCGCTGAGGCTCTGCCCGCCCTCAGGCCGAGGACTGCGACAGAGCCGCCCCCTGTCGCTGGCTCAATGCACGTGCTCGCCGCACCCGGCGCCGCTCCCGCTCGCTCATGCCGCCCCAGATGCCGAACTTCTCACCGTTGGCCAGCGCGTACTCGAGGCAGTCCTCGCGCACCACGCAGCCTCGGCAGACCTCCTTGGCCTCTCGGGTCGACCCACCCCGCTCCGGAAAGAACAGGTCGGGATCGACACCCATGCAGTTGGCCTGGGCCTGCCAGCCGGTCCTCTCGTCGTCGAGCAGCTGCAGCAAGCTCTCCATCGGCACACCTCCCCTCGTCGGCGTGTCGCACCGATGTAATTACATTCATGTCATCATGCTCCTCCGGGCGCGCCGGTGCAAGGGGGGACTTCGGGGGATCGATCGCCGGCGGGTGACCCTGGAGGCTCAGGCTGTGCGCCCGGCCCGGCCTCGCATGGCCCGCTTCTGCTCGATGAAGTCGACGAGGACGTAGTCGCCGAGGGTCTCCGGGGTCGTGAAGAACGCCCGGCCCTGGTTGAGCCGAGTGAGCTTCTCGACGAACGTCTTGAGGTATCCGGTGGCATCCAGCATGAACGTGTTGATCCTGATGCCGTCCCGTGTACACCGAGCGACCTCGGTGAGCGTGGCGTCAACCGTCTCGCGGACCGGCGGGTAGCTGAAGAAGACCTCGCCGTCGGCCATCAGATGGGCGGTGGGCTCACCATCGGTGATCATGATGATCTGCTTGGTCCCCGTCTGGCGACCGAGCATGCGCCGGCTCAACAGCAGGGCGTGCTGCATGTTGGTGCCGTAGACGAAGTCCCACGAGACCTCGGGAAGCTGTTGGGGCCTGAGCTCCCGGGCCACCTCGCTGAAGCCGACCAGCCCCAGGTAGTCCCGGGGGAACTGGGTGGAGATGAGCGAGTGCAGGGCCATCGCCACCTTCTTGGCGGCCAGGAAGTTGTCCCGCATCGGCATGGACAGCGACAGGTCGACCATGAGGACCGTGGACGATCGGGTGAGGTTCTCGGTCCGCTCCACCTCGAAGTCGTCCGGAGTCAGGCTGACCGGCGTCCCACCCCCCTCACGCTGGATGGCGTTGCGCACGGTCCGCTCGATGTTGAGATTGAACGGGTCACCGAACTCGTAGGACTTGGTCTCGTAGGCCAGCTCCTGGCCGATGCCCGACCGGTTCATCTGGTGGCGGCCCAGGCGGTCCTTGGCCAACTTGGAGAACAGGTCGGAGAGGGCGTTCTGGCCGATTCGCCGCATGCCCCTCGGCGTCAGCTCGTAGCGACCCTCGCGCTGCTCGATGAGGCCCGCCTCCTCCAGCATCTTCGCCAGCTGGCTCAGGCGGTCGAGGGACCGGGCGGCATCGTTCCCCAGCAGGTCCCGGGCCCGGTCCACGTCGACCTCGGCCAGGGCTCCGGGGCTCGCCGCCGAGCGGAGGAGGTTCTCGAGCTGGTCGATGTCGCCGAGGCGGTCCATCAGCTCCGCCCCCTCGGCGAACCCCAGCGGATCGGAGCCGCTGAAGGAGTAGCGCCGTCCCCATCCGGCGTCCGGAAAGGCGCCCTGGAGGTTGTGGGCCAACCGGTCGGCCTGCCACCGCAGGTCGAGGTCCTCGAGCAGCTGCTCGGCGAGACCCTGCAGCTGCGCCCGCTGCTCGGGGGTCATCGAGTTGAGCATCGCCCGCACGGCAGCCATCTGCTCGGCCATCTGCTCCAACAGCTCGTCCAGGTTCTCTGGGTTGCCGGGGAAGAAGTCGCCGAAGCGCTGCATGAACTGCTCGAAGCTGGGGTCGATCGGCTCGCCCCGCTCCCGCTGCTCCAGCATGCGGTTCAGGGCATCGAACATGTCCTTCATGCGCTGCATCTGCTCCGGGGTGGTGCTCTGCATCGCACCCGACATCTGGTTGAAGTAGCTCTGCATCAGCTGCTGGCGCAGCTTGTCCATGAGCTGGTCGAACTGCTCCCTCGCCTCCGAGGACGTGAACTCGTACTCCTGCAGCGAGCGGACCTGACCGGCGAGATCGGGGGGCACGAGGTCGAGCTGGAGCCGGCGCTCGTCGGCCACCTGGTTGGTGATCTCCTGCCGTCGCTCGTCGCCCGAGGCCCGCGCCTCCTCGACGAGGTCGTCGATGCCCGCGCGCTCGGTGTCCATCACGTCGCGCAGCTCCTGGGCGATGTCGTCGTAGACGCCGCCCAGGTCGTACTGCTCGAGCTCGTCGCGCCGCCTCCGCCGGAGCCGCTCCAGCAGCTCGCGGACCCCCGCCACCCGCTCCTGGTTGCGGTCACGGAACCCCGACTGCAGCATCCGGCGCAGGGCGGCGTTGAGATCGCCGTGGTACAGCAGGTCGTCGGTGATCTCCGACAGGACGTCGTCGGCGTCGAGGTCGAACCCGACCTGGGTCCCGTCCCAGCGCCCGTACCGGTAGGCCCAGGGCACGCCGTCAGCCCCGTCCGCGGTAGGTGGCCCGCCCGCCCACCGCATCCTTGTTGAGCCGCTTCGACAGATGAAGGCCCTCGAGCACGAACTCCATGGCGCTGGCCACGGCGGCAGGCGTCTCGCTTCCTGCCAGCGCCATGACCGGGGCCTTCAGCCCCGGCATGCGGGCGAGCGTGTCGACATAGGCGGCCGCGCCCACGTCGTCGCCGGTGTGGACGACGGTCCCGTCCTCGAAGGCCTGGACGACGTCCCGGTACTTCTCCATCGGGCAGCGCTGCTTGAAGGTGCTCAGCACCGCCGCCTTCACCAGCCGCTCGACGACCTGGTCGTCGCGCCCCTCCTCCAGGGTCTCGATCTCGACCTTTCCACCGGTGGAGGAGGCCAGGGCCTCGAGGTCGCTGATGCGGGGGACCACGTCCGGGTCGCCGGAGCGCAGCGACCGTCGGGCGGCGTTGGCGATCAGGGTCTCGTAGTTGGTGATGCTCAACCGGACCGACACTCCCGAGCGCTGGTTGACGCTGCTGCTCCCGCGCGCCAGCTGGCTGAGCCCGGCCACGATGTCGGCCATGAAGTCGGGGACCTGGACCCGCAGCCCGTCGCTGGCCAGCGGGCGGGCCTCCTGGTGCACAACCTCGAGCTCGGTGGGCAGGTCGAGCGGGTAGTGGGTGCGGATCTGGGCGCCGAACCGGTCCTTCAGCGGGGTGATGATCCGGCCCCGGTTGGTGTAGTCCTCCGGGTTCGCCGAGGCGACCAGCATCACGTCCAGGGGGAGCCGGATCTTGTAGCCCCTGATCTGGACGTCGCGCTCCTCGAGCACGTTGAGCAGTCCGACCTGGATCCGCTCCGCCAGGTCGGGCAGCTCGTTGATGGCGAAGATGCCCCGGTTGGTCCGGGGCACCAGCCCGTAGTGCAGGGCCAGCTCGTCGGAGAGATAGCGACCCTCGGCGACCCTGATCGGGTCCACCTCGCCGATGAGGTCGGCGATCGAGGTGTCCGGCGTCGCCAGCTTCTCGCCGAACCGGACCTCGCGATGGACCCAGTCGAGGGGGGTGTCGTCGCCCCGCTCGGCGACCAGATCGCGGGCGTACCTGGAGACGGGGCGAAACGGGTCGTCGTTGATCTCGGAGCCGGCGACGATCGGCAACCACTCGTCGAGCAGCTCGACGAGCGCTCGGATCATCCTCGTCTTGGCCTGACCCCGCTCGCCCAGGAAGATGACGTCGTGGCCGGCCAGCATGGCGTTCTCGAGCTGGGGCAGCACCGTGTCGTCGAAGCCGACCACACCCTCGACGAGCGGCTGGCCGGCGGCGATGCGGGCCATGGCGTTGCGCCTGACCTCCTGCTTCACGGGCACGGACACCCAACCGGACTCGCGCAGCTGGCCGAGGGTTGCGGGGCGGGAGCTCATGGCGCCAAGCCTAGGCCGGCCCGGGCCCGGTTCCCACGCGTGCCCACGCGCCGGGCTCCGTCAGGCCGGGGCGGTACCGTCGGCCGATTTTTTTCTACTGGCGTCACGGTGCGAAGATCGGGCTGAAACTCGACGGTCACAGCCCCGCCCAGTGCGGCGGTGCGACACCCGGGCCTGTCGTCCATCCCCGGACGTGGCGCGGGTCAGAGCCACAGGAGACTGCGTGAGCACGGTGCAGGAGACGACCGCCACGCCGGTCGCGATCGACGGCGTCCGCGGCGGCCCCCCCGTCAGGACCCTCAGGCGAGACTGGTGGTGGATCGCCCCCGTCCTCACCGTGCTCGGGCTGACCGGGTTCGCCGCCATCAGCACCTGGGCGGCGTTCAGGGGCAACAACTACTACGTCGGTCCCCATATGGGCCGCGACTACCTCTCGCCCTTCTACTCCCCCTGCATCGCCCAGGTCTGCCAGTACAAGACCGACGCCATCGTCGGCCCGTGGTGGTCGTGGTCGCCGGCCATCCTCGTCCTGGCCTTCCCGCTGGGCTTCCGAGTCACCTGCTACTACTACCGCCGCGCCTACTACCGCTCGTTCTGGTGGGCCCCCCCGGGGTGCGCGGTGGCCGACGCCCGGCCCCGCTACACCGGCGAGACGCGGTTTCCGCTCATCCTCCAGAACATCCACCGCTACTTCTTCTACTTCGCCCTCATCTTCGCCGGGATCCTCACCTGGGACGCCATCGCCGCCTTCCGCTTCCCCGGTGGGATAGGCGTGGCCCTCGGTACGCTCATCCTCGTCGTCAATGCCGTGTTGATCTGGGGGTACACGCTCGGGTGCCACTCGTGCCGGCACCTCTGCGGCGGCAATCTCAACTCCTTCAGCAAGGCGCCCATCCGGCACTGGCTGTGGCGCCACCTCAGCATCCTCAACGGGCGCCACATGTTCTGGGCCTGGGCCAGCCTGATCTGGATCGCCCTCGCCGACCTCTACATCTGGCTGGTGGCCATCGGCGCCTTCCACGACCCGAGATTCATCTGATGGCCGAGTACGAGACCCACGACCTCGACGTCATCGTGATCGGCGCCGGCGGCGCCGGCCTCAGGGCGGCCATCGAGGCGTCGGCGCAGGGCGCTCGCACCGGGCTGGTGTGCAAGTCGCTGCTGGGGAAGGCGCACACCGTCATGGCCGAGGGCGGCATCGCCGCATCGCTCGGGAACGTGTACCCCGACGACAACTGGCGGGTGCACTTCCGGGACACGATGCGCGGCGGCAAGTTCCTCAACAACTGGCGCATGGCCCAGCTCCACGCCCAGGAGGCCCCCGAGCGGGTGCTCGAGCTGGAGGAGTGGGGAGCGCTGTTCGACCGCACTCCCGACGGTCGCATCCTGCAGCGCGACTTCGGCGGCCACCGCTTCGCCCGGCTGGCCCACGTCGGCGACCGCACCGGGCTGGAGATGATCCGCACCCTCCAGAACCACTCCGTGCACAGGGGCATCGACGTCTTCATGGAGTGCACCATCACCCGGCTGCTCATCACCGATGGCCATGTCTCGGGCGCCCTCGGGTACTGGCGTGAGTCGGGACGGTTCGTCGTCTTCCGGTGCAAGGCGATCGTGCTCGCTACCGGAGGAGTCGGCAAGGCCTACAAGGTGACGTCGAACTCCTGGGAGTACACCGGCGACGGCCACTCGCTGGCCCTGTGGGCGGGGGCCGACCTGATCGACATGGAGTTCCTCCAGTTCCATCCCACGGGGATGGTGTGGCCTCCCTCGGTGCGAGGCCTGCTCGTCACCGAGAGCGTGCGGGGCGACGGCGGGGCCCTGCGCAACAGCGAGGGCCGCCGCTTCATGTTCGACTACATCCCCGACATGTTCCGGTCCGAGACCGCCGAGACCGAGGAAGAGGCCGACCGCTGGTACACCGATCGGACCAACGCCCGCCGGACTCCGGATCTCCTGCCCCGCGACGAGGTCGCCCGGGCGATCAACTCGGAGGTCAAGGCGGGACGGGGCAGCCCCCACGGCGGCGTGTACCTCGACATCGCCACCCGGCGCGACCCCGACTACATCAGGCGCCGCCTGCCCTCGATGTACCACCAGTTCAAGGAGCTGGCGGACGTGGACATCACGGCCGAGTCCATGGAGATCGGCCCCACCTGCCACTACTTCATGGGCGGGGTGCGGGTGGAGGCGGACACCGCCGCGTCCACCGTGCCCGGGCTCTACGCCGCCGGTGAGACCGCAGGCGGGATGCACGGGGCGAACCGCCTCGGTGGCAACTCCCTCTCGGACCTGCTGGTGTTCGGACGCCGCGCCGGCCTCAGCGCCGCTCAGCACGCTCTGGGCCTGAGCAGCGCCGCGCCGGTCGACGCCGGACAGGTGGAGGCGGCCACCAACGCCGCGCTCGCCCCCTTCGGGCGCGACGAGGGCGAGAACCCCTACGCCATCCAGGGGGACCTGCAGGACTGCATGCAGCGGCTGGTGGGCATCATCCGCCGCGAGGACGAGCTCAAGGAGGCCCAGAAGGAGCTGGCCGTGCTGAAGGAGCGCGCCACCCGGGTCAAGGTCGAAGGTCACCGCCAGTACAACCCGGGCTGGCACCTCGCTCTGGACCTCAACTCGCTCCTCACCCTGTCGGAGTGCCTCACGATGGCCGCTCTCGAGCGGAAGGAGTCCCGAGGCGGGCACACGCGCGACGACTACCCGCGGACCGACGACGAGCTCGGAAAGGTGAACATGGTGATCCGCCGTCGGGAGGGCGAGCTGTCGATCCAGCCCGAGCCCCTCTCGCAGATGCCCGACGATCTCAAGGTCCTGTTCGAGGATTCGCACTGATGGCGGACGCGACCATGCGGGTGTGGCGGGGCGACGCCAGCGGCGGCGCCCTCGAGGAGTACCAGGTGCACGCGGAGGAGGGCGAGGTCGTCCTCGACGTCATCCACCGCCTCCAGGCCACCCAGGCCAACGATCTCGCCGTTCGGTGGAACTGCAAGGCCGGCAAGTGCGGGTCGTGCAGCGCCGAGATCAACGGCAAGCCCCGCCTCATGTGCATGACGAGGATGAACATCTTCGCGCCGGGTGAGGCGGTGACGGTGGTGCCGGTCAGGACGTTCCCCATCGTCCGCGACCTGGTGACCGACGTCTCGTACAACTTCGAGATGGCCAAGCGCGTCCCGGCCTTCGCACCGAAGCCGAGGGAGCCGGACGGCACCTACCGGATGAGCCAGGAGGACGTCGAGCGCCTCCAGGAGTTCCACAAGTGCATCGAGTGCTTCATGTGCCAGGACGTGTGCCACGTCATCCGGGACCACGAGGACAACAAGGCGAACTACGCCGGCCCCCGTCTGTTCATCCGCTACGCCGAGCTGGAGATGCACCCGCTGGACACCGTCGACCGCCGCCCCCTGCTGCGGGGCCAGGCCGGTCTCGGCTACTGCAACATCACCAAGTGCTGCACCGAGGTGTGCCCGGAGGGCATCCACATCACCGACAACGCCATCATCCCGCTCAAGGAGCGGGTGGTCGACAGCTACTTCGACCCGGTGACCTGGCTGGGCCGCAAGATCCGCCGCCGCGGGCGGCGGGCAGCGGGATAGGACGACCGAGGACGGCCGGGGGCGGCCGTCGCCCCTTGCGCCTGGCCGTGCGCGAGGTGGAGCTCGTCGTCATCCGTCGGCGCCGGCCGTGCGCCACGGCTTGAACGCATTGTCCGTCCTCAGGGAGCCCCTGAGGCTCGGGTAATGGCGCAGGATCACTGACGACATCGTGTTGTCCTCGATCCAGCGGAGCCCTTCTCGCGTATAGACGTCCGGCCGGTAATCGTAGGTGTAGAAGCGATCGCTCTTGAGGCGTCGCGACGCCATGAGGACGAACACCCGGAAAGCGGTGTCGCTGAACGCGAATCCCGGGGGAGGCTTCTCGGCGTACAGGCCGACCATGAGGTCGACGGCCTCCGGGTTCCCATAGATCCGGCGAAGGTCCGCGACCACCTGGGGATCGTCGCTGAAGTCCTCGAAGCGGCGGGCGGGCTCGAGGTGGAACCTGCGGCGGAACTCGTTGTACCTCGGCACCCCCCGCTCACGGGTCCGGAGGATGTCGGTCGCGGCGAGATCGATGATGGTCTTGTCGGGCTCGGTGAAGCGACGCAGGTGGTTGGGGAAGTTGTGCAGGACGATCGCTCCCGGGTGGCTCGTCCCGAACGAGTAGAAGAGATCCGTCATCCCGATCCGGGGATCCTCGAGGACCTCGTGGGTGCGCACCCCGGCCAAAGCGGTGAACTCGATCTCCTCGATGAGGCGGTCGTCGTTCGTGGCGCGGATGCGGTACTCGTCCGGGATCAGCGGGTGCATCCGGTAGACGGCGACGAATTCCTCGGTCATGGCGTAGGGGGCCCCGTGGTAGTAGAGCCCTGACCCTGGAATGCCGCTCAGCTCCTCGCTGGCGGTCAGTCGTCCGAGCCGCTTCCACAACGGCTCGCCCTGGAAGCCCCACCAGTTGACCCGCATCCCCGTCTCCAGGTCGGAGTCGGCCAGGAGGGCCGGAGTCCACTCGACGGTATGGATCTTGGCGATGAGCGCGGCGTTGACCAGTCGGGCGTGGTCGTAGAGCTGATCGTCGGTCCAGCTGGGATAGGCGCCGGCGAGGTGGTCGCAGACCGAGTTGTGCTCCCTCATGAACAGGGTGTGCATCATCGCCAGTCCCAGCCACCAGTTGCCGGTGACGGCGGCGACGTCCACCCCCTCGAGGCGAGGCATGTTGGGAGGATCGAACGGCACCAACCCCTCGGGCGAGAGCTTGACGTGGCCTCCGCTGTAGGTCCGGATCAGCTTCTCGATCGTCGGACTGCTGCCGTACACCTGCGAGGCGTCCCACCAGTGCGTCTCGGTGTTGCGGTAGGTGGGCGGCCCGCCGTCGGTGGTGGGGTCGACGCGGGTCCGGCGGATCTTCATGGGATGCTCCGGCCAGGGATCGTCGTCGCCCAGCGCCACCTCCCATGGGTCGCTGGGCTCGTTCTCGCCGTGGCTCATCCAGTCGTGGACCTCGAACTGCAACCAGGCGGCGGCGAGCAGGTTGAGCGTCGTGGCGGGGATGAAGTCCTTGCGCGCCAGCAGCTCGAGGCTCACCGCGCGCGGATTCGGGGTCAGGACGTCCTGCGGGTAGGTGTCATCGATCGGGACATTGCGTCCGAACCGGGTGCCGGCGCTCCCCATCTCGGGGTGAACGGGGTCGGTCCCCGTGCCGTCAGGCGAGCGGACGAAGTTGCGAGGCTCCTTCGGGGCCTCCGGCCCCCACCCAACCGTCGTTCCGGAGGTGTCGAAGAGATTGTGACGGCGGAGCGTCATGCGGACGCCCGTGAGGGTCATGAGCGCCAACGGCTTGGGGAGACGGTCCCACCCGAACCTTCGATCGAGGGCGCCCGTCAACTGCATGACGCCCCTCTTGAGGATTGTGTCGCCCATCGAGCCCCCCCGAATCGATCCTCGCCTGGAGACGAAGCTACCCCCGATGTCAACACCGGACGTCCGAC
>JBPYEZ010000086.1:0-17139 GCA_051984395.1 Acidimicrobiales bacterium
CGGGCCCAGTCCGGGAGGTGCGCGCTCGACAGCTTCGCCTGCCGGAACTGCTGCTCAGGCGGGGCGTTGGCGTCGAGCCACTTCCTCAGCTGGCGACGAAACTCCTCGTCCTCGTCCCGATACCGGAGTCGCACGAGCTCACCATACCGTGTGACCTGACATCGGCGTCACCTTCGACCGACGTCAACGGCGGTGGGTGAGCAGCAGGCAGCCGGCGAGAGGGCCGCCCCCTGCGGCCGCCACCGCCACCTCGGGCGGCCCCGTCACCTGGCGATCCCCGCCCTCGCCCCAGAGCTGCAGGCACGCCTCGTGCAGGAACCCGTAGCCGTGGAGGCGCCCCGCCGAGAGCTGGCCACCATTGGTGTTGAGAGGGATCTCCCCGTCGAGCGCGATGCGTTGGCCACCGTCGATGAAGGGGCCGCCCTCGCCCTTCCCGCAGAAACCGAGGGCCTCCAGCCAGGCGAGCGTGATGAAGCTGAACCCGTCGTAGAGCTCGGCCACGTCCACGTCGGCCGGGCGAAGCTCCGTGCGGTCCCACAACATGGCACCCGCGTCCCGCAGGGCCATCGTCGTGAGGTCGTCCCACTGGTCCCACGACGGGCGACCCCGGATCGCCGTCCCGACGGCGTCCACCAGTATGGGGGTCCGCCGGAGCCCGGACACGGCATCGGCTCGCGACACGATCACGGCTGTGCCGCCGTCGGCGGGCACGTCGCAGTCGAACAGGCAGAGCGGCGATGAGATCATGCGGGCTGCGAAGTAGTCGTCGAGGTCCATCGGCTCGCGGTAGATGGCCTTCGGGTTGCGGGCCGCGTTCTTGCGCGCGTTGAGGGCGATGTGAGCCAGCTGCTCCCGGGTCGTGCCGTACTCGTGGAAGTGGCGCTGGGCGTAGCAGGCGATCCAGTTGGCGGCCGAGGGTGCGCCGAAGGGCAGTGTCCACTCCATGAACCCGCTGGCGCGGAACGATCCGCCCCCGTCTGCACCCGACGTGACGCTGGCCCGGCCCTTGGTCCCCTGGGCCGTCGCCTCCCAGACGCTCCGGAAGCACAGCACGTGCGTCGCCAGCCCCGCCGCCACCGCCACGCAGGCGTCGATCACCGACCCCAGCTGCCCGGGCAGCTCGATGCCGCCCGTGTACCAGTCGAGCTCCAGGCGGAGCGCGTCCTGGACCTCGACCACGCCACCGCCGGAGAAGCCGGCAGGGGTGTTCATGTTCCCGGGGTAGGTGGCGATACCGTCGATGTCCTCCCGGGTGAGGCCGGCGTCGGCGATGGCGTCCAGGCAGGCGTCCACCGTGAGCTCCAGCGGCGGCCGGTTCAGCCGTCGCCCGACGTCGGACTGCCCGATCCCGGTGATGGTGGCGCCGCGCTCGCCGCGGGACGCGCTGCCGGTCACGCCGCCGGCTCGAAGAGGGGGATCCACACGTCGTCGTGGTGCTCGAAGACCACCCGCACCGGCATGCCGACGCGCACCTTCTCCACGTCGCAGTTGACGACGTTGGTCATGAGGCGAAGGTCGTGCTGCTCCTCGATCTCGACGATGGCCACCACGTAGGGCGGGTCGAGCCCCGGATACCAGGGTTGGTGGTTGACCGTGTAGGTCGCGACGGTGGCCCGGCCGCTCACGGTCCGGGGCGCCAGCTCGCGGCTGAGGTCGCGGGGACACACCGGCGCCGGCGGATGCACCAGGTACCCGCAGCTCGAGCACTCGAGGAAACGCAGCTCGCCGGTCTCACCGCCCCGCCAGAAGTGCTCGTTCTCGGTGGTCACCTTGGGCAGGACCCGGAAGGGCTTGTCGGCCATGCGGCTCAGTCGGTCTCGCTCTCGGGAGCCGAGTCGAATCCCCGCCGGGCATAGGGCAGGGCGGACACCGCGGGGAGGAGACCGAAGGCGGGGAGGGTCAACATGATCGACCCCACGAGCTCCTCCCAGGTGGCGCCGACCTCCTTGGCCAGCATGTCGTGGCGCTGCACACCCTCGGGGTTGCGCAGGATCACCGTGCAGACCATGCGGATGAGCTCATGGGTCTTGCGGTCGGGGGCCTGCAGCGAGTCGATCTGGGCCAGCCAGGCGTTCTGGGCTTCGTGCAGGGCTGGAAACACCTCGTGGAGGGGACCCTCGAACGGGAAGTTCCAGTCCGGCTCCTTCTCTGGCACGGACTCAATCATGC
This sequence comes from Acidimicrobiales bacterium, assembly GCA_051984395.1. Classification (GTDB taxonomy): domain Bacteria; phylum Actinomycetota; class Acidimicrobiia; order Acidimicrobiales; family AC-9; genus AC-9. Next base: position 2,170 of record JBPYEZ010000086.1, read on the forward strand.
ACCCGCTCGGTGCGGGCCGAACAGCGGCACGTGGTCCTCAGCTGCGCGAAGGCAGCGCAGCCGTCGCCTCGCCCTCCATCTTGACCTCGCCGTCGGCGTTCGACAGCGCGCACTCCAGGTCGACGAGGTTCTCGCCGTCGTCCTTGCGCTTGGACTTCACCACGACCTTCGTGACGAACTCCTCGCCCGGCCAGGTCTGCTTGACGAAGCGCACCCTGTACCGGCGCAGGTTGCCGATACCCACGTAGTCGGTGATCGCCTTGCCGAGGATGCCGGCGGAGAACATCCCGTGGCCGAAGACGCTGGGCAGCCCCGCCGCCTTGGCCTTGACCTCGTCGTGGTGCATCGGGTTGAAGTCCCCGGACGCCCCCGCGTACATGACGAGGTCGGTGCGAGTCAGCTCGTGGCGGACCTCGGGACCCGCGTCACCCTCGCTCACGTCCTCGAAGAACAACTTCTGCTCTCCCATGGGCCACCTTGCTAGCCAAGCCTGACACCACTGTCAACAACAGGAGGTGGGGCGCCGCCCGGGCCGAGCGCGCGTCGAGATGGCGGTCGGCTCAGGGGTCCCTGGGCAGGCCGAGCAGGCGCTCGCCGATGACGTTGCGCTGGATCTCGCTCGTGCCCCCGGCGATGGTGAGGCAGCGGTTGGCCAGGAAGCCGCCCGTCCAGGGGGCGGCGGCGCCTTCGACGGTCGCCCCCTCCGCCCCGAGCAGCGTCATGCCCGTCTCCTGGACCCGCTGGTCGTGCTCGACGCCGACGAGCTTGCGCACGCTCGACTCCGGACCGGGCTCGGCGCCCGAGAGTGCCCTGAGGGTCAGCCGGAACCCGAGGACGGCCAGGCACTGCGCCTCGGCCAGCAGCCGGCCGAGATGGTCCATCGCCACGAGGTCGTCGGCTCGGGACGCCATGAGCCGGATGAGGGACTCCACCCCGAGGCCGAACGACGAGCCGCTGCCCATGGACACCCGCTCGTTGGCGAGCGTGGTGCGGGCCAGGCGCCACCCCCCGTTCACCTCTCCCACCACGCAGTCGTCCGGGACGAACACGTCGGAGAGGAACACCTCGTTGAACATGGCCTGCCCCGTCAGCTCCCGCAGCGGCCGCACGTCGATGCCGGCCGAGCGCATGTCGACCAGGAAGTAGGTGATCCCCTCGTGCCTCGGCGCGTCCGGGTCCGTCCGGGCCAGACAGATGGCCCAGTCGGCCCGCTGGGCGATCGAGGTCCAGACCTTCTGTCCGGTCAGCAGCCAGCCTCCGTCCTCGCGGGTGGCCTTGGTGGTGAGCGAGGCCAGGTCGGAGCCGGCGCCCGGCTCGCTGAACATCTGGCACCAGGTCATCTCGCCCCTGAGGGGGGGCCCGACCCAGCGCTGCTGCTGCTCGGGGGTGCCGTGAGCGATGATCGTGGGCAGCGCCCACGCCCCCACGGCCAGCTGAGGGCGACGGACGCGGGCCCGCTGGAGCTCCTCGTCGACGACCAGCTGCTCGATCGGACCGGCGCCTCTGCCCCAGGGGGGCGGCCAGTGCGGCGCCATGTACCCCGCGTCGGCCAGCCGGCGTCGCACCTCCTGCGGCTCTGCCCCGCCCAGGCTCTCGGCCAGTGCGCGTACCTCGATGCGAATGGGCTCGGCCTCCTCGGGAAGAGCGACGTCGAGGCTGCGCCGGGCGCCGGTGAGGGCGAGGCCGGCGACCCGCGCCCGCCATGGCTGCGGCCCGCCGAGGATGGCTCGAACGGACGCGGCGCGCTTCAGGTAGAGGTGGACGTCGTGCTCCCAGGTGAAGCCGATCCCGCCCAGGACCTGCACGCAGTCCTTGGCGCAGGTGAAGAACGCCTCCGGCGCCAGCGCCCCCGCCACCGCGGCGGCGATCGATGCTTCCTCGCGGTCGTCGGCGCCCCGCGCCGCGTCCCAGGCCACCGCGGCGGCCTGGCCGGCGGCGACGAGCATGTCGGCGCAGCGATGCTTGACCGCCTGGAACTGGCCGATCGGGCGGCCGAACTGCTCGCGCACCTTGGCGTGGGATGCGGCCGTGTCGACGCACCAGTCCGCCCCGCCGGCACATTCGGCCGAGAGCACGATGGCGGCCAGGTCCGCCACCAGCCTGCCGTCCAGACCCGGCAACCGTCGCTCGGCACCGAGCCTGACGCCCTCCAGGACGACCTCACCGACACGACGGGTCGGGTCGAGGCTCGGCAGGGCGACGACCGTCACGTCGCCGGCGTCGACGGCGTACCACGCCTCACCGTCGGGACCGGTGGCGGGGAGCACGAGCAGGCCGGCCTGGGCCGCGCCCAGCACGGGGCGGGCGCGCCCCGCCAGTCGGGCCCCACCGGCACCGTCGGGCTCGACCACGATCGAGGACGGACCGAGGGCCACCGCACCGGTCGTCGACCCGTCGCACAGTCCGGGGAGCAGGGCGCGACGTACGGCCTCGCCGCCGCCGGCGGCGATCACCGCGCTGGCCAGAGCCGTGGGCACGAAGGGTCCGGGTGCGACGGCCCGACCGAGCTCCTCGAGCACGACGGCCAGCTCGGGCAGACCGAAGCCCTGACCACCATCGGCCTCGGCGATGTGGAGCCCGAGCCACCCCTGCTCGACCAGGGATCCCCAGAAGGGCGGCAGTGCCTCCACCTCGGCATCGAGCAGGGCGCGGGGCACCGAGGGCGGACAGTAGGCATCGGTCCACCGGCGGACGGCGTGATGGAGCGAGACGTGCTCCTCTGTCACCCCTAGCGGCACGGGTACCTCGCGACGCGATGGCGTGTCACGTGATCGCCTCGCCGTTCCTGGTGACGGTGATGGACTGGGTCGGACAGCCCTGAGCCGCCAGCACGATCCGCTCCTCGGTGTCGCCCTCGGGGTCGATCACGATCGCCAGTCCCTCGTCGTCGAGGTCGAACACCGCCCCCGCCCAGTACGCGCAGTTGCCAGAGCCCATGCAGGTCTCGCGGTTGATCGAGATCTCCAGTGGCATCACCCCAAAGGATGACACACGCGTCAGAAGGCATGAGCCTGCGCGCCGCGACCACGTTCACCCGCCTCCAGCAGGCGGGCGATCTCGGCGACCTCCTGGCGCACGGACCGGGCGAACCAGCCCGCGGCCAAGCTGTCGTACAACCAACCGAGCGGCGGGCCCATGTCCATCGTCTCCACGTGGTGCACCCGGGTGCCGCCAGCGACGGGCTCGATCTCGAACCAGGCATGCAGCGCGCGGGGGATCCCGTGCTCCAGGGTCACGTCGATCTTGGAGGGTGGCTCCAGCCGATAGCGGGTCACGACCGAGCCCGGGAAGCGCCCCAGGAACTTGCCGTCCTCCCGGGCGATCATGCCGTCGGGGGTGTCCCCCAGCTTGGTGACCCACACGATCTTGGTGTCGGCCTTGGTGTACTGCGCGGGGTCCAGCACGAAGTCGAAGACCTCCTGCGGGTCGACCCCCTTGATGATCGCCTCTCCCTCTCCTCGGATCATTCCGGACCTCCTTCTACCGGCGGACCACCGCTTCGCGCACGGAAGATCTGGTAGCGCTCGCCGGCGGGCCCGACCCAGCGAGGATCCGGCTCCACCCGGTGCGAGATCCGGGCCCAGCGGGCAGCGTCGGCGGTCGATGTCTCCAGGCCCGCCGCCTGTCGGGCGAGGAACGCGGCTCCCAGGGCTCCCCCCTCGGGAACCGCGACCACGTCGACCGGGAGCGCCGTGCAGTCGGCCAGAGCCTGGATCCACGCCGGGTCCCGGGTGCCCCCGCCGGTGGCCACGATCCGCCGCACGGGCACGCCGCCGAGGTCGAGGTGGTGGCGGACGACGAAGCCGGCCGCCTCGAGCGCGGCCCGGCGCACGGCGGCGGCGTCGTGGGTGAGGTCGAGCTCGTGCAGCCCCGCCCGGCGATCGGGATCGTGGAGCGGAGTGCGCTCGCCGTGCGGGTAGGGGGTCCAGACCGGCACCCGATGCGGATCGGCCCGGGCGGTGGACCGGCCCACCAGGCGGCGGGCCCAGTTGAGGAACATCCCACCCGAGCCGCTCGGGCCCCCCATCATCAACTTGCCGGGCGTCGTGTGGGGGATCGTCCACAGCCCGGGAGCCTGGCGCCACTCCCCCAGGACGATCCAGGTGATGAGCGTCGTCCCGCAGATCACGAGCACGTCCCCGTCGTCGTCGGCCCCGGCCACGATCTGCTCTGCCAGGGCGTCGACCGACCCCGACGCCAGCACGGCGTCGCCCACCTCCCCCACCGCCTGACCGGTCGGCTCCACGGGCGGCAGCTGGCCCACGTCGACCCCCAGGGCGGCGGCCCGGTCGGCGTCCCAGCCGTGACCGTCGAACAGCGGGAAGCCGGAGCTGGCGGCGCCGGTGTCGAGCACCGCCCGGCCCGACAGCACGTGGTTCGTCACCGCCTGGGCGGGCCAGTAGCCGCGGGCGTCGGGAAGCTGCTTGGCCGACCAGCCCACGAAGGCCTCCAGCTCACCACTGATCGGCGACGCGCTCCGGTCGAGGCCGGTACGTCCCCGCCCGTCGCCGTACAGCAACCCCGGCGTGCGAGGGATGCCCCGCCGGTCGACGGCGGTGAGCGACGGAACCATCGCTGCGACACACAATCCGCGCGCGCCAACGTCGCCGAGAGCAGCCAGGGCCCGTCGAGGGCCCCGTCGCCAGGCCCGGTTGGCGTCGTGCTCCATGGCGTCGCCGGTCGGGACCAGGAGCGGATGCGGCACACGGGCTCGAGCGACGACGTTCCCCTCGGCGTCGGCGGCCAGCGCCTTGACCGATGTGGTCCCGATGTCGATGCCGACCGTCACCTCGGCCATGGGTTCCCAGACCGCATTCCCGCGAGCTCCTGACCTAGAGTGACGGAGACGTCAGGTTAGCCGCGGCCCTGGCCACTCACCACCGATGGACTTCACGATCACCGAGGACCAGGAGCTGCTGCGGCAGTCGGCCCGCCAGCTGCTGGCACGCGAATGCCCGACCAGCCTGGTGCGCGCCCACATGACCGACCCGGCGGCGGCCGACGACCTCTGGGGACATCTTCGGGCCTGGACCGGCATCGCCGATGGGCCACTGGTGGACCTGTGCCTGGTCCTGGAGGAGACCGGGGCGGTGTTGGCGCCCGGTCCGTTCTTCCCGACGGTGGTGCTCTTCGCGCCCGTGCTCGCCGCGCTGGACCACGATCTTCTTCCCCACGTGCTCGAGGGTGACGCCACGGGCACCGTCGCCATGGCGGGAGCCGACGGCATCTGGGCGCCCAACGAGGACCCGACGAAGACCTTCGTTCCCGAAGCGGACCGCGTCGATCACGTCGCGGTCGTCGGCGCCGGGCCGAGCGTCGTGGTCACGGATCGGCTCCCCGCACGCCACCTGGCCACCGTCGACCCGAGCCGCAGACTGGCCGAGGTCGACATCGCCGCGGCAGGCCCGGCGGTAGCCGTTCCGCCCGAGACGATCCAGGACCTGCTGGAGCGGGCCTACGTGGCGCTGGCGGCCGAGATGCTCGGCACGGCGCGGTGGCTCCTCGAGGCCACCCTGACCTACGCCAAGACCAGAGAGCAGTTCGGCCGACCGATCGGCGCCTTCCAGGCCATCCAGCACAAGCTGGCCAACATGGCGCTGGCCTGCGAACGGGCTTGGAGCGCGGTGTACTACGCGGCCATGGCCATCGACTCGGGCGACCCGGACCGCCACCGCGCCGCCCACGTGGCCAAGGCGGCGGCGGGGGCCGCCGCCAAGCTGGCGGCCAAGGACGGCATACAGGTCCACGGAGGCATCGGCTACACGTGGGAGCACGACCTGCACCTGTTCATCAGGCGGGCGTACGGATCGGAGCATCTGCTGGGTACCTCGAGCTGGCACCACGACCGGTTGGGCGAGCTGCTCGTCCACCGGGCGGCGGGGTGAGGGGGCCGTGACCGAGCTGCTGACGGACCAGCTGCGCCTGATGGCGATGCGCCACCCCGACGAGGTCGGCTACCGCAATCTCGACGCCGGCACCACCCTGTCGTTCGCCCGCTGGAACGACGAGTCCAACCGGCTGGCGCGGGGCCTGGCCGGCGCAGGTCTGGCCAAGGGCGACCGGGTGGCCATCTACCTGCCGAGCGAGGAGGTCCTCCACTGGGTCGTGGCCTATGCCGCCATCCACAAGGCTGGAGCCGTCGCCGTCCCCACCAACACCCGTCTGTCGGCCCCGGAGACGAGCACCATCCTCGGTCACGCCGAGGCGTCAGCTGCGATCACCTGCAGATCCCACCTGGCACCCCTGGCGGCCGCGTGCCGCAGCGTCCCCACGCTCGGTCTGGTGGTGAGCAGCGACGGAACGGCCGGCACCGACGCCGACCCGCCCGGCGCCCAGCCGTGGGCGGCGGTCGCTGCGCACGACGCCAGCGACTTCCAGGTCGAGCTGACGCCCGACGACCTGGCGGACATCATGTACACCTCGGGGACGACGGGTTCGCCCAAGGGCGTGGTCGTCCGCCACCGCAACGCGTCGCTGCTCCCGAACGGCGAGCCCCACTGGACGGGAACGGGGTGGCTGCACGGCTCGCCGCTGTTCACCTTCGCCGGCATCAGCTTCGTCTACAACCCCATGAAGCTCGGGAAGTCAGCCTTTTTCCTCCCCCGCTTCGACGCCGGCCGCTGGCTCGAGGTGGTCGGCGGTGAGCGACCCGAGGCCGCGTTCATCGTCCCGGCGATGGCTCAGCTCATCATCGCCCACCCCCGGTTCGAGACGGCCGACCTGTCCAGCCTCCAGCTCTGCTCGCTCGGCAGCGCGCCGGTCTCGACCGCGGTGCTTCGCCGTCTCCAGGAGCGGATGCCGGGCGCCACCATCTCCAACGGCTACGGGATGACCGAGGCCGGCCCCGCTTTCTGTGCCATGCCAAAGGACGAGGCTTGGAAACGGGCCGGCTCGGTGGGCAAGCCCATGCCCCCGATGGAGGTCCGGATCACCGACGGAGAAGGTGACGACCTGGGCGCCGACGCCGTGGGCGAGGTCCTCATCCGGATGCCGGGACGCCAGCGCGAGTACTACCGCGACCCCGACGCCACCGCCCGCACGTGGACCGACGGCTGGCTCCACACGGGCGACCTCGGCCGGCTCGACGAGGACGGCTATCTCTATATCGTCGGCCGGACCAAGGAGGTCATCATCAGGGGCGGCAACAACATCTACGCCACCGACGTGGAGAACGCCCTCCTCGAGCACCCGGCGGTGGTGGAGGCGGCCGTGGTGGGTGTGCCCCACGAAGTGCTGGGCGAGGACCTGGCCGCCTTCGTGGTCACCACGCCCGACCAGGTTCTCGACGTCGATCAGCTGCGCGCCTTCCTTTCCGAACGTCTCGCCGACTACAAGGTCCCCCGCCGGGTCGCCTTCCGGGACCACCTGCCGCGCAACGCGACGGGCAAGGTCCTCAAGCGCGAGCTCGAATCGAGCCCATGGACCTCCTCCACGCGCTGACTCTCGCCGACGTGCTGGGGGAGCACCGCCGCAGCTACCCCGAGCAGACCGCAGTGGTGTGCCGAGGCGAGCGCTACACCTATACCGAGCTGGACGCCCGCGTCAGCCGGCTGTCGAACGGGTTGCGGGCCGCGGGGCTCGGACCGGGCGGGCGCATCCTCTGGTTGGGGCAGAACTGTCACCGCCTCCTCGAATGCCTGCTCGCCGCCGCCCGATGCGGCTCGATCTTCTCCGCCGCCAACTGGCGCCAGACGGCTCAGGAGCTGGCGTTCGTGATCGACGACGCGCGGCCGAGCGTCCTCGTCTGGCAGGAGGACGAGATCGGCCCGACCGTGCGTGAGGCCCGCCGGATGGCGAGCTCGGGCGCGGCCTGGATCCGGCACGACACGACGTCGCCGGACGGCTACGAGAGCCTGCTGGCATCCTCCTCCCCCGACGACCCGGTGGTCGAGGTCGACCCCGCCTCGCCCGTGCTGCAGCTGTACACGGCGGCGTTCAGCGGACGGCCCAACGGTGCCCTCCTCAGCCACACCGCCATCATCGTGCAGGCGCTGATGATGGCCCGGCTCCAGGAGATCGACTGGGACTACGTCTATCTGAACTCCGGACCGCTGTTCCACGTGGCGACGCTCATGACGACGATGGCCACCTTCCAGCTGGCGGGGACCAACGTCTTCACACCGCGCGTCGACGCCGACGAGCTGTGCCGCCTGATCGAGGCGGAGCGCTGCACCGGAGCCTTCCTGGTCGGTCCGACCCTCGACCAGGTCCTGGAGGTCAACCGCGACGGTCGGTACGACCTCAAGAGCCTGCGCAGCTTCCGGGGCCGGCCGGAGTGGAACGAGATGATCACCGTCGACACCAGCCCCTGGGCCCGCCGGCCCGCCGGTTACGGTCAGACCGAGGTCATGGGCATGCTCACGTTCAACGCCGTGGGCGGGCCCGCCGTGGGCACGGCGGGCCGACCGTCACCGGTCGCCCGGGTGCGGATCGTCGACCCCGACGGCAACGAGGTCCCTCCTGGCGAGGTCGGCGAGATCGTCGCACGGGGCCCGACGGTCATGACCGGTTACCACGACCGCCCCGAGGTCAACGCCGAGCGCCAGGCCGGGGGGTGGCACCACACCAACGACCTCGGCCGTCGGGAGCCCGACGGCTCGATCAGCTTCGTGGGCCCGAAGACCAGGCTCATCAAGTCAGCGGCCGAGAACATCTATCCGGCCGAGGTCGAAGGCTGCATCGCCCGTCATCCAGCCGTCGCCGAGGCCGCGGTCATCGGCGTGCCGGACCCGACCTGGACCCAGGCCCTGAAGGCCGTCGTGGTCCTTCGCGACAATGCGTCGGCCACGGCGGAGGACATCATCGACCACTGCAGGGCCAACATCGCCTCGTACAAGAAGCCGCGTTCGGTCGAGTTCGTGGACCGACTGCCACGGCAGGGCTTCGCCGTCGACTACGACGCCCTCGACGAGCGCTTCGGCGGGGGCGGCTATCCCGGCCGTCCCTGACCGGGCGCCAAGGTGACGAGGCCACCACGAGCACCCACGGCCCCCAGCTGCGCCGTACCCCTTCGGAACTAGAGGGCCGCGGGCGGAAGCTCGGGCGACTCTTCGCCCATGAACACGATATGGCGCTCGGCGAACAGCCAGCGCCCGGCCCGCCTCACGAGACGGTCGTGATAGCGGCCGGCACTGGTGACGGGAAACTGGCCCGTGCCGGGCCCGACCCAGATGTAGTCGGTCCACGCCCGCGCCACGTCGCCCTCCACCTCGATGAGTGAGTTGACCGCCACGTGCTTGCCCCGTCGGCCGTCCGGTTGGGCCTCGGCGATGAACCCCTTGATCGCCTCCGGACCCCGGTGCTCACCGCCCATCACCTTGAACACAGCGTCGTCGGTGTACAGCTCGGCCCACTCGTCGAAGCGCCCGTCGTCGCACAGCTGGCAGTACATCGCCAGCGTCCGGCGGATGCCCTCCTCGTCGGTCACTGTCGCCCGACGAGGAAGGCGACGTCAGCCAGGACCCGCAGCATGTCGTTGAGGTGGGTGCAGCTCCTGATACCGGTGAGCTGCTGGCGCACCGCCGAGCGAAAGTCACCGATGGCTCGGCCGACGAGGTCCTCCACGTTCGTCGCCGCCAGAGGGCACTCGACAAAGGGCAGGACCGCCGGCGTCGCCTCGATCGACCTGACGACGAGGCCCTCGGGGTCGAGGGCGGCCCGCAACCCGTACTCGTGCAACACCACCTCGGTCCCGTCAGGCTCCCCGTAGGTGTCGCGGAACATGGCGTCCACCTCGATCGGGTCGTCGTCCTCGTTCGGCTTCCGATGCGGCCCGCCCACGTCGATCCGCCGGCGGCGGCGCATGGCACCCGGTGCCAGAGGCCCGATGTCGTGCCAGTCCAATCCGCTCTCGCTCCCGCCCGTCGACAGGTCGGGGGCCGGTGGGCAGTCCTGGAGGGGGATGCCGTCGCCGGCGGCGACGCTGGCCATGGCGCGGCCACCGGCGCGCCAGCCCGAGCACACGTCCGTCATGGCGTCGAGGGCGGCGGCCGGCACGCTCGAGCCGGGGGGTCGTCCGGCGTGGGCCTCGGAGCGCACGCGCACGTAACCGGAGATCAACGCCGCCCCGGGCAGGTCGTCGAGCAGCAGTCCGAGCGGGGTGCCGCGCTCACCGGGTAGGAGGGACGCGACCTGGGCCCGGAACCCGGAGGCTACCGCCGAGCCGATCAGGGCAGTCGCCTCGGGCCGGTCCGGCACCACCTCGAGCGACGCCAGCCGCCGGTCGGGGTCGACACCCGCCTCCAGGGCAGCGATGGCGCGCACCCGGGGCCCCTGAGCGGTCGTCTCGAGGTCCCGGGCGGCGCCCGCCATGCGCAGCCATGGACCGGCCCAGCTCATCTCGATGTGCGTGGTCCGCCGCACCGTGCCCGGCCGGCGCGGCGGCGTCGCCTCGCTCGGAGATCGGGGGGCGGCCAGAGCCGACACGCGGGCGACCGTACACCCAGACGCCTCACAGGACCGTCGGCAGTTCCTCACGCCCCGGTCCACGGTCACCCTCTCCCGAGCCGGCGCGGACCTGTGTCCGTCCGCCGTTGCAGCCCGGCCCCGAGGTCCTCACCACCCACTCCTACGGCCCGTTGGCGGGCTGAGCCGGACGCCGGTAGGAACGACGCCATGGACCTGGGCCTCACGATGTTCCCCACCGACACCGCGATCAGCCCCGACCGGCTGGCCCGGGAGGCCGAGGACCGGGGGTTCGAATCGCTGTTCTTCCCTGAGCACACCCACATCCCGATCGGCCGGCGGACGCCGTACCCGGCCGGGGGTCCGCTTCCCGAGGAGTACTCCCACAGCATGGATCCCTTCGTGGCCCTGGGCGCGGCGGCGGCCGTCACGCGGCGGCTACGGCTCGGGACCGCGGTCTGCCTGGTGGCCCAGCGCGATCCGATCGTGCTGGCCAAGGAGGTCGCATCGCTCGACCACCTGTCGGGCGGCCGGGTCGTGTTCGGCATCGGCTACGGCTGGAACGTCGACGAGATGGAGGACCACGGCGTCGTGCCGGCGACCCGGCGGGCCCAGGTGCGCGAGAAGGTCCTCGCCATGAAGGGCCTGTGGTCCGAGGAGGTCTTCGGCTTCGACGGCGAGCACGTGCGCTTCGAGCCCAGCTGGTCGTGGCCGAAGCCGGTCCAGCGCCCCCACCCGCCGATCCTGATCGGGGGCGGACCCAGCCCGACCCTCTTCCGCCACGTCGCCGAGTACGCCACCGGGTGGATGCCACTCACCGGCGTCGGATCGAGCCAGGTCCGGGCCGACCTGCGGACCGCGGCGGAGGACGCGGGACGCGACCCCGCCTCGGTCGACGTCGTGCCCGTCTGGCCCCGGACCGACGAGGCGACGCTCGAGCACTACGCCACCCTTGGCATCACCCGCGTCGTGCTCGGCCTCCCGGCGGCGCCGGCCGACGAGGTGCTGCCCATCCTCGACGGCTACCGGAGGCTCATGGATGCCGTGCGCTGACGGCCGGGCCCGCCCTCGCCGCGCTGCTACTTGTTGAGCGACTGGCAGTCGGCCTGGTTCTTGAGGGCTGCGTCGAGCTCCGTCGAGGGGTACCGCTGGTCGAGAGAGTTCAGGCTCGTCTTGGCCTGGTTGCCAGCGTTCTCGAGGGAGTTGGCCAGCCCCTGGGCACCGTTGCTCAGAGCAGTCGGGTTGTCCGTGGGCAGCGCCTGCGCCTGTGTCTGCGCCTGCACGAACGCGGACTGGATCCCCTGAAGCCCGCCCACGAGGCCCTGGGAGATGGCCCGACCGTTCGGGACCGAAGGAGCCCCCGCCGCCTGGACACTCGAGATCATCGTGTTGGTGGACGCGACGGCGCCGCCGAGGAAGTTCACGAACTGGGTCTTGATCTGTTGCAGATTGCTGCCGTTCAGCCCCGACGCGGCGCTGTTGCTGCTGGTCCGCAGCTGGTTGACCCAGCTGGTGATCGACCCGCACACCCGGTTGGCCCACTGGGTGGCCGGGAGACTGGCCTGGGTCGAGGCGGAGCTCGATCCGCTGGAGCTCGATCCCCCGCCGCTGCACGCAGCGAGTGCGAGACCCGTGGCCAGCGTCGCGACGAGAAGACTGATCCTACGGAAGAGGTAGCGCAAGGTCATGGCACGATCCATTCGCCCGACTTCTTCGCAAAGTTGGATGATGGCGCGTACTTCACCCGCGTGATGGCGGTCCCCACCGGCACTTGAAAGCCAACGTAGCCGGCGAGCGTTTCACCGGCTGCCAGCAGGGCGGCTGAGGGGAAGGATGCGCCAGCGGTCGTGTGAATTGGAATCCACGCCTCGTAGGACTGGTCATGGCCATCGATCACGTTCATGTCGGCATAGACGTTGGTCCTCACAGCGGTGTCGCTGCTCAGATTTTTGATGCTGATCTGCACGACTGCGGGTTGCTGGCCCGGATCGAGGGCGGCCGGGTTGGGAGATGGTCCCGGAGCAAGGGGTGAAGGATCCACGACACCGAGGACAGTCGCCATCAATCGGTTCCCCATCATGTCGCTGAGCACCAGCCCATCACCGACATGCCCGACTTCGACACCGACCGTCGGGGCTGCGATGGATGGTGACGAAGGTGTGCTGACTGTAGTGAGGGAACCTGTGCACCCTGTGACGCCGAGACCGAGAGCCATGAGCCCAATGGGTGCAATGATCGAGCAGCGGGGCCGAATCACCCTTCCTCCACGGACGGGGCCCGGCCTAGTCCCCACTCTTTGCGCGAACCCGGTTCCTAACGAGACGCAATCGTAGAACCTGCGGCGGCATCCGCAGCACGGGGGAACGGGTATCCCTGCCAAGTTTGGCCAGGGTAGAGGGAGCCATACGCCCCTCAGGGGGAGGAGCAAGAACCGTCATCTCCGGCCTCACGGTGGCGCGACTCATGCAGCCTTGGCCGGCGCAACCCGTCGCCCCTGACCTTCGCACCAGGTGCGCCGGGTCGGTACAGGGTCGAATCATGGTAGTCATGTAGCGCCATGGGCTACCCGATCGCAGGCAAGAGGGCGCTCGTGACCGGCGCCTCGTCCGGTATCGGTGCCGCCGTGGCCAGGGACCTGGCCCGCCGGGGTGCCACCGTGGGCATCTGCGCCCGACGCGAGGACCGCCTCCGGGAAGTGCTGGCCGACTGCCAGGCTGCGTCCCCGGGCAGTCGCATGTGGGTCGCCGATCTCTCCCGGCTCAGCGAGGTCAGCGAGCTCGGCCGTCGCGCCGAAGCCGAGCTGGGCGGGGTCGACATCCTCGTCAACAACGCGGGGATGCCCAAGCGTCGACACGTCACCGCCCTCACCCCGGACGTCGTCGACGACGTCATGGCCCTCAACTACCTGTCTCCGGTGCGGCTCACGCTGGCGCTGCTTCCGCACATGCTCGAGCGGGGTGAGGGACACGTCGTCAACATCTCCTCGGTGGCCGCCCGCCTGGGGCCGCCCGGCGAGGCCGCCTACGCCGCCTCGAAGGCGGCGCTCACCGCTTGGTCGGAGTCGATGGCCGTCGACCTGTGGGACACCGGTGTCCGCCTTCACGTGGTGAACCCGGGCATCATCGACACCGAGCTGTTCGGGCTGCCCGACAACGATCCACTCGTCGCCGAGATCGACGCCCTGCCGCCTCAGACCGTCGCCGACGCCATCGCCGAGCAGCTCGACACCGACGTCTTCGAGATCTATGTCCCGGACTGGTTCTCGGCCATCGCCGCCGAGAAGGCGAAGGACGTGGGGCAGTTCCTGGCCGGGTCGGCGGAGTGGACCCGGCAGCAGCGCGCCGCCCGGGAGGGCGTCCCCGACGGTGAGGGAGGCGGCCACGGCGGCCAGAAGGCCAGCGGCTCGTGAGCGCGACCACCGGCAACGTCCTCGTCACCGGCGCATCCTCTGGCATCGGCGCCGCCCTGGCCCGTCTGCTCGCTAGCCGGGGAGCCACGGTGGGGATCGTCGCCCGCCGGGGTGACCGCCTGGCTCAGGTGCTGGACGACTGCCGCCGCTCGTCCCCGGGCTCGCGTCTGTGGGTGGCCGACCTGGGCGACCTCGCTGCGGCCGAGCGGGTGGCCGACGAAGCGTGGGAGGCCTTCGGCCACCTGGACGCGCTCGTCAACAACGCCGCCATCCCGAAGCGCCGTCACGTGACCCGTCTCTCCGCCGACGAGGTGGCCGCCGTGATGCGCACCAACTTCGAGTCGCCGGTGCGGATGATCTTGCACCTGCTACCCCGGATGCTGGCCCGCAACGAGGGCACGATCGTCAACGTCGCCAGCGCCGCGGGACGGCTGGGCGTGTTGCACGAGGCGGCCTACTGCGCCAGCAAGTTCGCTCTCAGCGGGTGGACCGAGGTGATGGCCATCGACCTGGCGGCGACCGGGCTGCGGGTCAGGCTCGTGCATCCCGGCCCCATCGACACCGAGATCTGGTCGCTGCCCGACAACGAGGACCCCGTCTACGACGGGCCCAAGGTCTCCCCCGAGGAATGCGCCGCAGGCATCGCGGCGGCGATGGAAGGCGACAGCTTCGAAGCCTATGTACCGGACATGAAAGCCATCGTCGAAGGAAAGACGTCGGCCATCGACGACTTCATCGCCGGGTCGGCGCTGATGGAACGAGGGACCAGCTCGTGAGGGGGCTGGTCTTCGGCGTTCCGCCGGAGCCCCAGCCCGAGCCTCCGGCGGGAGCCAACCGGTTGACGAAGGCCCTGGCCGAGACTCCCATGGCCATCACCGACGTCGACGACCCACGGCCCCTCGGCCCCGATTGGGTGGTGCTCGACACCAGGATGACCGGCATCTGCGGATCGGACGCCAAGCAGGCCTTCATGGACACCGACGGCGGGGACGCCTCCGACAACTCGATGACCGCGCTGATCTCGTTCCCCCAGGTCCTCGGGCACGAGGTCGTCGGCACGGTCGCCGAGCTGGGCCCCGCGGCCCGGGGCCTGGACGTCGGGCAACGGGTGGTCCTCAATCCGTGGCTGTCCTGCGGACCACGGGGGATCGACCCAC